>JBKJTD010000444.1:0-3326 GCA_046590915.1 Vicinamibacterales bacterium | reverse complement strand
CGCCAGGAGACTCCCCCGACGGGTGATCTCCGCAAGGATGAGATCGTACACCGGCGAAGCGTGGTCGTACTGGACGGACGCGGCGACGCCGGGCGCGTGATGCTGGACGGTAGTGATCACGGACGCGACCTCCCGTCGCAGGAGCCGCGCGTTCATCCCGATCTCGGCTGCCAGGCGCGACCAGCGGCCGCCATGGACCTGCGACCACAGCCGCTTGCCGCCGATGGCCATCGCCGAATGCTTCGACAGTCCGGGATAGATTGCCGTGCAGAGCAGATCGTAAAACGGCGCGAGCCTCGGGCCGGTATCGAGCAGCAGCGACAGATTCTTGGCGTGTGCATCTGCATTGCCAGTGACGAGGTTGAAGACCACCCAGCGCAGCAGATGCAGCCGGTCGACGGCTGGCGCCAGCGATCGTTCGGCGAGCAGGCTGAAACACGCAGCCAATCCGGGCCCGCCTTCCGCTTCGTACTTGCGGTCCGGCGGCACACGCAGCGCCTGACAGACATCTTCCTGATGCAGACGCAGCGGCGACGATGCTGCGTCGGTTCGCTCATGGCGATCGAAACGCTGGACCTGAAACACCCCGCCATGCAGGGGACGAACCTGCACCCGCGGCACCGGCAATCCCACCGCGTGCGCCAGTCGCATGCAGAAGAACTCGTTGGCCACGAGATGCGGGAACGAGGCGGGCGGCGGTTTGAGGATGTGAGAACTGGCGTAGTTCCCAAGTGGGAGTGAGACACGATTGTGCTCGTCGATAAACACCGGCAGCTTGTCTTGGGCGCCGGCCAGCGAGAGGCGCACCCCATCCTCATCGGCGATCAACGGGCGTTCGGGCAGTGCCGCCAACAGGCGCGCGAGCGTTGCCTCATCCAGCGGTCGAAAGGCCCCCGTCCGCATCGGCTCAGCGGTCGGCGGCAGGAGGCTGACTGCACCCGCGCAGTCGCCACCCACCTCGCGCAGCAGCGCAAAGTCGTTCTGCTCGGAGAGCCCCAACAACGCGGCAAGGCGCCGCCTCACATCGGCGTCGGGAAGCAGGTTTGCAAAGTAGGGGCGACACTCGCGTTCGGTGAAGGCTTCGGACCGCACGGGCAGCGACAGTGACACCGCCCGCGCATCCGGACGCTCACACCACTGGGCGCGATACTGAAATGTGAGCCCGTCTTCGTTACTGCCACCGTCGCGCAGGTCTCCAACGGGATCGTCGTGGAGGTAGACCACGAGCAGGGAAGGGCTCATGCTTGAGGCCTCGCCGCAGTCCTCAGGTCAAGGCCGAGTCCGCGAAGCACCTGCAGCGTCTTGCCCAGTTCGGCGGTCGCTTTGCCGTTTTCGAGTTCGGAGAGGAATCGAATGCCGACCCCGCAGACCATGGCGGCCTGCGCCAACGTCAACCGAAGGCGTCGCCGCTGGGCTCGAATGGCGAGACCCACATCCGCCGTCGAGGAGAGCACGGTCTGCAGCTGGTTCATTGGTCAGTTATCCCGTAAGGGAATTATTATAGACGCAGTGCCAACAGGACACGTTTTTTTCCTTGACGGGATAATTTGATTAATTACAAGGGCCTTACTTGCCGACGCCGCGACCCGCAGGAACGGCCCTTGGTAGTTGGAGTGAAACAGAATGGTGTCGTCCGCTCCCCAGGCGGGCGCGAATCGTGGGCTGGTTGCGGGTGTCACCAGTTGAGGGGTGCTTCCGGTGACGGGGATCTGCAGCAACTGCTGCGCGGCGATGAACGCGAGCTTTGTGCCGTCCGGCGACCAGGCCGGGAATGTTCCACCGTCTGTGCCGGGGACGGCGGTCGCGTGTTCGGAGTCGAGGGCACGAACAAAGATGCGCAGCCCCTCCGCCGCGCCCGGCAAAGGCGATACGGCGCCCGTCTGGCGAGACCGCGAGCCCACCCGATCGCGCGGGACTGGTCCCGGAATAGAGAGCGACGCCGTCTGGCAGCGCGACAGAGGTCGTAACCTCGTGCGTCGCCGAAGCCGGTCAACACCGTGAGATCCACGTCGACGGTTTCCCGCGGTTCCCCCCACCGCTGGACGGCAAGGCCGCCGATGAAGCAGAACTTCCAGCGCTGCGCGACACACACAGCCTGCAGATCAGCGGCCGCGCGAATCAGGGCGTTCATCGAGGCTGAGCGCGCCGAAACAGGCGCTGTTGTTCGATCAATCCTGAAGTGGGCTTCGGGGCGCGCGGCGCGACGCGGTAATCCGCCGGCCCGCAGAGCATCGCAATCGCGGCAGACGTGTCGATGTTCCGCAACTCATCGCGCCGCACCGCCTCAAGGGCACGGCCGGCCCGCTCCCATGTCGCGACCCACGCGCGCCCCTGAGCCACCTGCTCCGGAGACCACGCGGCCAAGGGTGATGGTCGATCCGCCATGCCGTCAGTGTACAACCCTACCTATCGGCCCTTCCCAAGCTGCGGTATTCCGCCTTCGCCACGATTGGCGATGACTTTATGGGCCCGAGCGTCGTGTCTGGGGAGAAGCCATGGATCAATCAGCCGGCCAACGGCATGATCTCACGTGAGATCTTCCGGGCGTCGGCGATCTCCGCGAGACGCAGGTCGTAGATGGCTTGCAGATTGAGCCATGAGTGCGCGTCACCGCCGAAGTACCGTGCCAGGCGCATGGCTGTATCCGCGGAGACTCCGCGTCGTTCGCGCACGATGTCGTTGATGCGTGGTGGCGGCACATGAAGAATCCTGGCCAGCGCGTTCGCGGTCAGGCCCGCCGGTCGCAGAAAGTCCTCCCGCAACACCTCGCCCGGGTGCACGGGCCGCATGCCGTTCTTCGTCTTCTTCATCGTCATCCTCCGTCAGTGGTAGTCCACAATTTCGACATCGTCAGGCCCGGCCGCCGTCCAGCGAAAGCAGATGCGCCACTGGTCGTTGATCCGAATGCTGTATTGCCCCTTCCGGTCGCCTTTGAGCGCTTCCAGATGATTGCCTGGTGGTGACTTCAGGAACTCCAGCGTGGCTGCTGCATGAAGTTGCGTCAGCTTGCGTGTGGCCACGGTCAGGATCGCACCAAAGCGCTTCGACCTGCCGGTCTCAAACAAGGTCTTCGTATCGGCCGAGCGAAAGCCCTTGATCACCTGTCAAAATTATAACGGATAACGTTAAACGACAAGATGTCATGGCCAACCCCTCAGCGGCTCTTCCCCAGTCCAGCCGCCTAGTTCAGGCCAATCGTGATCACCGTTTTCGCGCGTTTCTGCTGACGTCGCTCAAGCACTTCCTGGCCAACGAGTTCGACGCGGCGTCCGCCCAGCAGCGCGGCGGGGGGCAGGGGCTGCAGGGGCTGCAGTTTGACGACGGGG
>JBKJTD010000351.1:0-14734 GCA_046590915.1 Vicinamibacterales bacterium | reverse complement strand
ATCAACCCTCGCCGTTGCTGCCCTCGTCGCCCTGCCGTTGCAGGCGGTGTCAACAACAGCAACTCAGGTGGTTTACACCAGCGGCGCTCACGTCCAGACTTGGGATCCGATCCTACCGGCATCTGCGGATCCGAATTGGACCACCACGGTCTGTACGGCGACCCCTGCGATTGGTCCCGGTGCCGACTGGCAGAACCCGCACTACGCCACTTCCCACGGCACATCTGCCCACGTTTGGCAGCCGTACGCGGGCTTCACCGCCGAGTGGATTACCGCCTTGAGCAGCTTCAGCTCAGAAGCGTCGGGTGGACCGGGCGGTCATAACTGGACAAAGTATAAGACCCCGGTGTCAGGCAGCGGCGAGTTCGTCCTGAACCTGCTGGCCGATAACTGTTCGTGGATCTATCTCAATGGAACATTGGTGGGCTTCCAAGACTCCACGCTCCAGCCACGCACGTATCCCGTCACGCTGAATGGGGCCCACCAGCTTGAGTTCATCATCTTCGACGGAGGCGGTGCTGCCGGAGGCATGTTCCGACTGGAAGCCAACGATGGCTCCGTCATCTTTCCGGACAGAGATGTCGACGGTCTGACCGACCCTGAAGAGAATCTCTACGGCACCGATCCGAACGACCCAGATACCGACGACGATGGTGTGAATGACGGCGACGAAGTCGCTGCCGGGACCGATCCAACCGTGCCTGATGTGACGGTGGACACCGACGGCGACGGCGTGCCGGACAACGGCGACGCCTTCCCGAACTCCAACATGTCGGCCTTTACCACCGTGGGGACCTGCAGCACGGGCGTGACCAATCGGCTGCTCTCGAACGGCGCCACGTTCAACGACTTGATCGGTCAGGCGCAGACCGCCGCTGGCGGCAACCACGGCGCATGGGTGAGCGCAGTAACCGCGTTGTCGAATGGCTGGAAGAGCGCGGGCCTGATCTCAGGCCAGGAACACGGCAAGATCGTGTCGTGCGTCGCGAAGCAGAACGGCAAGGGCGGCCGGTAACACGGACACCGAGGGCGCGGTGGGGAAACCTGCCGCGCCCGCACTAGCAGTATCCTAAGGTGTGACCGAACACGACGACGATTTCGCGGCCCTGTTTGAGGCCTCCATCCAAACCAAACGATTTGACCGCGGCCAGACCATCGAAGGCACCATTGTCGCCATCGGTGCGGAAGTGGCCTTTGTGAATGTGGGCGGCAAGGGCGAAGCCACCATCTCACTCGACGAACTCAAAGACGATGAGGGCGACGTTGAGGTGAATGTCGGCGACCGCATTCAGGCAGTCGTGGTGGGCACCGGCGGCGGTCTTGAGCTCTCGCGCCGAATGGCACTTGGTGCGGCGAATGCCGGACAGCTTGAGGACGCATTTCGGGCAGGCCTTCCTGTTGAAGGCAAGGTTGAAAAAGCCACCAAGGGCGGCCTTGACGTGCGCATCGCGCGGCAGCGCGCGTTTTGTCCGATGTCGCAGATCGACACGGTTCGCACCGAAGACGCCACGGTGCACGAAGGCCGGGTCTATTCGTTCCGCATCATCGAGTATCGCGACGGCGGCGAGAAGTTCGTCGTCTCGCGCCGCGCAATTCTCGAAGAAGAACAGAAGACAAAGTCTGTCGAAGTCCGCAAAGCGATCACCGTGGGCGCGGTCATGACGGGGCGGGTCGTTTCGGTCCGCGACTTTGGCGCGTTTGTCGATGTGGGCGCCGGTGTGCAGGGACTGTTGCACGTCTCCGAGATGGCGTGGGCCCGCGTCTCAAAGGCCGAAGACATCGTCAAGCCTGGCGACGAAGTGACGGTCAAAGTGCTGCGCGTGGATGAGGCGAACGGACAGATCGCACTCGGGCTCAAACAGCTGAGTGCGGATCCGTGGACGACGATCGCGGAGACCTACGATGTCGGGCAGGTGCTGCAGGGCACAATCACGCGCGTCACCGACTTCGGGGCATTCGTGGAACTGGAAGCCGGCGTCGAAGCGCTCGCTCACATGTCCACTTTCGCGCCGACGGGTCGCGCTGGAGGATGGTCCAAGGCGATCGCGCCCGGTCACACTGGGGCCTTCGAAATTCTCAGCATCGATCCCGAGAAAAAGCGGATTGGTGTGGCGATCGTCGAGGAAGGGTCGGCCAAAGGCAGCACGACCGGCGATGGCGGCGCGACGCCGGCATCCAGCCCGGTGGCGGCGTCACGTTCCGGCATCGTGTCGGGCGCACGCATCAAGGGCAAAATTGATCGGCACGAGACGTTTGGCGTCTTTGTGTTCCTGGCGCCTGGCAAGACCGGCCTGATGCCGCTGAGCGAAACGGGCGTGGAGAAGGGCGCTGATATCAAGAAGGCGTTTCCGGTTGGCTCAGAGGTCGACGTCATCGTGCTCGAATCCGATCCGCAGGGCCGGCGCATTCGTGTGAGTCACAAGGCGATCGAAGCCGCTGCGGAAGCCGCCGAAGTACGCGAGTACAAGGAACGCGCGGATGTGGCGCAGTCAGGCTCGTTTGGCGGATCACTCGCCGACAAACTGCGCGGCGCACTCTCAACGCGCACGAAGTAGCCTCACCCATGATTCCGAGTCGCGCCGATCACGTAGCTCGAGGCGTGGCGGAGGCGCACCCCATCGTCATCGCGCGCGCACAGGGCTCGCGCGTCTGGGACACCGACGGACGCGAGTATCTCGACTTCGTGGGCGGGATCGGCGTGTTGAACATCGGCCACTGTCACTCGCGTGTTGTGGACGCGGCCACACGCCAGCTGCAGACACTGATGCACACCTGTTTCCAGGTGGCGGGATACGAGGGGTACGTCCAACTTGCGGCACGGCTGAACGCGCTTCTGCCTGGTGGCCCGCACAAGACAATGCTGGTCTCGACCGGCGCAGAGGCCACCGAAAACGCGATCAAGATCGCGCGCGCATTTACCAATCGCCCTGGTGTGATCGCGTTCACCGGCGGGTTTCACGGGCGGACCCTGCTTGGCTTGACGATGACGGCGTCCGGCGCGACCTACCGACAGAACTTTGGTCCCTTCGCGTCCGGCATCTATCACGCGCCGTTTCCCTATGAATATCGCGGCGTGTCGTCAGCGCTCGCCCTCGAGGCATTGCAGTCGCTGTTTGATTCGTCTGTTCCGGCCTCGCAGGTGGCCGCGATTATCATCGAGCCACAGTTGGGGGAGGGCGGGTTTGTTCCGGCGCCTCTGGATTTCATGCGCGAACTTCGGCGGATTGCCACCGCACATGGCATCGTGTTTATCGCCGACGAGATCCAGACCGGCTTCGGCCGGACCTCGAAGATGTTTGCGTACGAACATTCCGGCGTGGAACCCGATCTCGTGACCATAGCCAAGAGCCTTGGTGGCGGACTGCCGCTGGCCGCTGTCGTGGGCAAGGCCGCCATTATGGATGCGCCCCTGCCCGGTGGCCTGGGTGGCACGTACGCAGGCAATCCCGTGGCCTGTGCAGCGGCCCTGGCCGTGCTTGACGTGTTCAAAGAGGAAGACGTGCTGGCACAGGCCGCACGTCAGGCGAATCAGATACGTGAGGCTCTGATGACTCTCGCGCGTGAATGCCCCCACATCGGTGACGTCCGTGGACTTGGCGCGATGCAGGCCATCGAGATCGTGTCACCAGGCAGTCGCGCACCCGATGCCGCAAGGGCGCAGCGCATCGTCGACCGCGCCCGGGCCAATGGCCTTCTGCTGCTCAAGGCCGGCCTCGCGAAGAATGTCATCCGCCTGCTTCCACCCCTGACCACTCCGGTGGATGAACTGGCCAGGGGACTCGCGGTACTTGCCGTCGCCTGTCGCGAGTAATTTGCCTGTTACCGAACTGTATAGGCGATGAACTCGTCTCCGGCCGGTGTGCGGAAGAAGCCGCCACCTGCCGCGCTCACGACGACGTACTGTTTGCCATCACGACCCAAGTAGGTGGCGGGCGTCCCCTGGTTGGGCGCTGGCAACTTGTCGCGCCAGAGTTCTTTGCCGTTGCGGGCATCAAAGGCACGGAAGTAGCCGTCGATCGTGGCACCGATGAACACGAGATTGCCGGCCGTGGTGATGGCGCCGCCTGAGCTGGGCGTGCCGGTTGCAGGAATTCCTTTTTTCGTCAGCTCTTCAAACTCTCCGAGCGGAACGCGCCACACGATGTCGCCGGTGTTTGCGTTGACGGCCACAAGCGATCCCCATGGCGTGGGCGAGCAGCTCCACATGTTCTCGGTGTTCCAGTAGCGGTTGAAGGGGCCCGGAGTTTTTGAATACGACATCGGCGCGGCGGGCGTCGCCGGTGTCGCGGGCGTAGGTGGCGTCGCTGCCGCTGCGCCGGCAGCCCCACCGGCTGCGGCCGCAGGTGGCGGAGCCCCACGACGACCGCCGCCTTGCTGCGCACGGCCGGGCTGCACGCGACCGAGCTGACCGGCTTCCATGACGTTGCCGATCAGCAGACCCAGTGAGCGGTTGTACGTCATGCCCATCCAGTTGCTGCCGCCCTGCGCGCCGGGCAGATTCAGCGTATTTTCGTCGGTCTTCCACGGCTGGTAGATGCCGACGTTCGTGAACTTGTATTGCTCCCACAGGCCTTCGCAGTATTTCTGGTGCTCGGGCGAGATCTTGCCCAGCGACGCCAGCTCCTCGCGCGAGGCGGTGATGCGCGCCAACGGTTCAGGCTTGAGCGGGAACGGTTGTGTGGGTGACGTCTTCTCGCCGGGCACGGTGGATTGCGGGACCGGGCGTTCCTCCATGCCGAAGATCGGCTCGCCCGTTTCCCGATGGAAGGTGAACAACAGCGACATCTTGGTTGACTGAGCGACGGCAGGGATCACCTGGCCGTTCCGGCGCACATCAAAGAGAATGGGCGCAGCCGCGAGGTCGTAGTCCCAGATGTCGTGATGGACGAGCTGGTGGTGCCATTTGAGTTTGCCGGTCGCCGCGTCAATCGCGAGCAGGCTGTTGGAGTAGAGGTTGTTGCCGGGCGAGCCGCCGCCGTAATAGTCGTTGACGCTGGGCCCGTCGGTCTTGTCAGTGGGCACGAACAGGATGCCGCGCTCTTCGTCCACGGAGAATGTGCCCCACAGGCCTGGCGTGGCGTTGTTGTCGGCACTGCCGCCCTGCCACGAATCCCGATTCGGATCGCCCACCTGCGCCTTGAGGTAGAACGTCCATTTGAGCGTGCCCGTCACGATGTCGTAGGCGCGGATGGTATTGCCCTTGGGACCTTCGTTGGGTCCGCGTGTGATGAGCAGGTTGCGGAAGATGGACGGCGGTGAATTGTGCCGGGCCTCCGGGATGACGCCGTTGTCGCCGAACGTCTTCACAAGGGCCCCGGTCCGCGCGTCGATCGCGGCCAGTCCATCGAGGACCTGTGAGTAGATGCGTGGTCCGGTCGTCGCCGTGCCGGCCCAGTACACCGGGCCGCGCACGTTCGTACCGGCGCCTTCACCGGCAATCACCGCAGCGCCTGGCGCGGCGGTCGGCAGGGCCGGATAGCGCCATTTGAGCGCGCCGGTGACACCATCCACCGCGAACACGCCGGTCGGGTCGCTGAAATAGATGATGCTGTCGACGATCATCGGGGGATAGGCGAAACGACCTCCCGCCGATTTGAAGGTCCACGCGCGCTTGAGATTCTGCACGTTGGACACGTTGATCTCGGTCAGTGTGGAGTACCGCGTGGCGCCAGGGTCACCCAGTGGCGATGCCCAGTCGCGTCCGGCGTCGGTCGCCGGCGCCTGAGCCTTGATGGTGATGGCCGCAGCCACGCACAGAAACAACATCGCTTGACGCTTCATCAGTCTCCTCCTCGGTCCAGGCCGCGCAGCCCGTGACGTTCACGGCGGTGCATTCGGCCGGTTATATCAGTCATCGCGCCCTCGGCTCGAGGTGTTACCGTGCGGCTACGGTAGTCAGGGGGGTACCTTCTCGACCACCGGGACGTCATTGACCGTGGCGCGATTGCTGGGTACGCTGCCTCCGCTCCTGATGAATCCCGCCGTTCTGTCATTACTCGCGCTCATCGTCGCGCTCGTCGTTTCGATGACATCCCGCATCAATGTCGGCTGGCTCGCCATCGCGTTTGCCTGGCTCGTCGGCGTCTACGGGGCGGGATTGCGCCCGGATGTTGTGCTAGCCGGGTTCCCCGCAGCCCTGTTCCTCACGCTCGCCGGTGTCACGCTGCTCTTTGGCATCGCCGAAACGAACGGCACCCTTGAGGGCCTGGCGAGCCGTGCGCTGCGGCTGACCCGCGGCCGCGTGCGGGCAGTGCCCGTCGTGCTGTTTGTCGTCGGGTGTCTGCTGTCGTCAGTCGGGCCGGGCGCGGTCTCGACCGTGGCGTTGCTGGCGCCGATGGCGATGTCGGTGGGGGCGCGTGCGGGCATTCCGCCGTTGCTGACGGCGCTGATGATCGCCAACGGCGCGAACGCGGGCAACCTCTCGCCGTTTTCCTCGGTCGGCGTCATCGCGAACGGCGCGATGGCCAAGGCCGGGCTCGTCGGATTCGAGGGACGTGTCTGGTTCGCCAACTTCGCAGCGCACGTGTTGGTTGCCGCGATCGCATTCGCGTGGCTTGGCTTCCGCGCGGCGTCTCCCACCGCCGGCATCACGATGCCGCCGAGTCCATCGATCGCGGCAACCTTCGACCGGCACCAACGCATGACACTCGCCGTGATCGGATTGTGGATTGCCGGTGTTATCGGCCTCAACCTCAATCTCGGACTGTCGGCGTTCGCGGCCGCTGCCGTGCTGCTCATCCTCACCACCGCCGACGAGGCCGTCGCGGTGCGAAGGATTCCGTGGCCGATCATCATGATGGTGTGCGGTGTCTCGGTGCTGATCGGCGTGCTGGAAAGAACCGGCGGCATGGATCTGTTCACCGCGTTGATGGCGAGGGTGTCGTCGCCTCAGACACTGAACGGCGTCATCGCGTTCGTCACCGGAAGTATCTCGACCTACAGCAGCACGTCCGGCGTAGTGCTGCCGGCCTTTCTGCCGACAGTGACGTCGCTGGTCGAGCGGGTCGGCGGCGGCAATCCATTGGCGGTCGCGCTCTCGATTAACGTAGGCTCGTCGCTCGTGGACGTCTCGCCACTGTCGACGATCGGAGCCCTGTGCATCGCTGCCGTGTCCGACGATCGCATCGGGCGACCGCTCTTTCGCGCGCTCCTGCTTTGGGGGTTGTCGATGACCATTGTCGGTGCGGTTCTTTGTCAAGTGTTCGCGCCAATGCTGGCCGGACACCCCTAAAGGTGTTGCCCGTGCGATGACAACCGCCCTCCTCCGCGTTGCGACCGTCGATCGCGAGCGTACCGCAGTCATCGATCCGTCGGGGTCCTACACGTACGGCCGTCTCGATTCTGATGCCTGGCGTGTCGCAAGTGCGCTCCTGCCCGATCGGTCGACACTGGCAGGAGCACGTGTCGCGTATCTGGTGACGCCTGGGTATCAGTACGCCGTCGTGCAGGAAGGTATCTGGCGCGCGTGTGGCATCGCAGTGCCACTGGCACTGTCCCATCCATTGCCGGAGTTGGCATACGTGCTTCGCGACACGGCGGCGGACCTCGTCATCTGTGACACGCCGTCGCGAGGTCGGCTGGGCACGCTGCCTGCCGACGTCGGTGTGCGCCTGATGATGGTGGAGGACATGCTTGCGGCCGAAGCGGTCGGGCGCGAATCAGCCGTGTGCACCGACGATCCGGCGTTGATCGTCTACACAAGCGGAACCACGGGCAAACCAAAGGGCGCGGTCAGCACGCATGCCACACTCGTCGCCCAAATCGCCAGTCTCGTGACGGCCTGGGAATGGTCGCCGGCCGATCGTCTGCTGCTTGCGCTCCCTCTCCACCATATCCACGGCATTTTGAACGGCTTGCGCTCCGCGCTCGCGGCCAGGGCCACCTGCGAAATTCAGCCCACCTTCGACGCCGGCCAGACCTGGTCGCGTCTGGCATCGGGTGAGATTACCGTGTTCACCGCGGTCCCCACGATGTATCAGCGGTTGATCGCCGGATGGGAGGCCGCGTCCGCAGACGAGCGCCGACACTTTTCAGCGGGCGCGGCGACGGCTCGGCTGCTGATGTCGGGCTCTGCCGCGTTGCCGGTGTCGGTGCTGCATCGATGGCGGGAGATCACCGGCCATACGCTGCTGGAACGCTATGGCATGACTGAGATCGGCATGGCGCTGTCGAATCCGCTCCACGGCGACCGCAGGCCTGGATCGGTCGGTGTCCCGTTGCCCGGTGTTGAGGTCCGTCTGGTCGGCGAGAACGGGATGTGCGTCGAACATGGGCATCCCGGCGAGCTCGAGGTCCGCGGCCCATCGGTTTTCAAGGAGTACTGGCGGCGGCCGACCGAGACCGAGGCAAGTTTCCGTGCCGGCTACTTTCGCACGGGCGACATGGCCGTGCTCGAAGATGGGATGTACCGATTGCTCGGGCGGACGAGTATCGACATCATCAAGACCGGCGGCTTCAAGGTCTCGGCGTTGGAAATTGAAAGCGCGCTCTGTGAGCACGCCGCGATCGCCGCCTGCGCCGTGGTCGGCGTGCCCAGCGACGAATGGGGCGAGACGGTCGGCGTCGCGATCGAACTACGCGCCGGGGAGTCTGTCACGTTGGCCGAACTGCAGGAGTGGGCGCGTGAACGATTGGCGCCATACAAGATTCCCCGTGACCTCCAGGTTGTCACGGCACTGCCCACGAACGTCATGGGCAAGACGATCAAGTCCGACGTGCGCCGACTCTTTCACGGGCGTTGACGGCTGCCAGGCCCGCGGGTCACCGCTCGAATTTGGTCGACAACACAATAGACGACGTCGTCCGATCGACGCCGTCGAGGTCGCCGATGCGGTCGGTGAGCACGTCCATGTCGCCGACGGCGGGCACAACCGCAATGGCTACCAGGTCGTACGCGCCGCTGACCGAATGCAGGCTCCGCACGGCCGGCATCGCGCGCAGCGCCGTGACCACTGAGGCCTGCTGCTTTGGATGTACGGCCATCATGATGTGGGCGCGGATGTGGCCGTGTTCGTGTTGGTCGTGCACGCGCACGGTGTAGCCACTGATCACGCCGTCCCGCTCCAGGCGCTCGAGCCGGCTTTGCACGGTGGTTCGCGACACGCCCATCCGTCGGGCAAGCTGGGCCGTCGAGGTCCTCGCGTTTTCGCGAAGCAAGCTCAGCAACTGCTGGTCTGTTTGGCTAGGATGCATGTCGAATCGACGAAATATACAGTGAATATGCCATAAATGGCACTACTAATCGACCAATTCGACATAAATAATGCCGATATGGATCTTCTTGCAGCGATCGCCCCACTCCGGGCACACGGGGGCCTCAGACAAACGGTGGGCCTCGACGATGAGACGGTGCGGACGTTTGCTGCCACACACCCCGATCTGGCGGCGGCGCTCACGGCGGCCGGCGCCGAGTACGCGCGCATCCGCCACGAGTTTGCAGACCTGCTCGATCTCGACGAGGCCGCGCAGATTCGCACCATTCAGGGCGGCTTCCTCAACTTCTACTCCGTCGAGACGGCCAACCCCTACGTGGCGCTCGCCGCGCGCGGGCCCTGGGTGGTGACGCTCAAAGGTGCGGTGCTGTATGACTCCGGAGGCTACGGCATGCTGGGCTTCGGCCACACGCCGGCGGCCGCGATCGAGGCGATGGCCAAGCCGCAGGTGATGGCCAACATCATGACGCCGAGCCTGTCGCAGTTGCGGTTCGACCGGGCGATCCGCCGGGAGGTGGGTCACACACGCGGCGCCTGTCCGTACGAGAAGTTCCTGTGCCTCAACTCCGGATCAGAATCGGTCTCGCTCGCGAGCCGCTTCGTCGACATCAACGCGAAGCTCATGACCGATCCCGGCGGTCGGCACGCGGGCCGCACGATCAAACGTCTGGTCGTCAAAGGCAGCTTCCATGGCCGCACCGAACGGCCGGCCCTTTATTCAGACTCGAGCCGCAAGCACTACGTGCAGCACCTGGCGAGTTACCGCGACGAACACAGCGTGCTCGTGGTGACGCCGTACGACGTCAATGACCTGCACCGTGTGTTTGCCGAAGCCGACGCGCACGGCTGGTTCATCGAAGCGATGTTTCTGGAACCGGTGATGGGCGAAGGGGATCCGGGCCGGGCAGTCCCGCGTGCGTTCTACGACGCGGCGCGCGCACTGACACAGGCGCACGGCTCGCTCCTCCTGGTCGATTCGATCCAGGCGGGCCTTCGTGCGCACGGCGTGTTGTCGATCGTGGACTACCCCGGCTTCGAGGCCGTCACACCGCCGGACATGGAAACGTATTCGAAGGCGATCAACGGCGCGCAGTATCCGCTGTCTGTGCTGGCCGTCACGGCGGCCACCGCCGCGTTGTATCGCATCGGCACCTACGGCAACACGATGACCGGCAACCCCCGCGCGCTCGACGTCGCCAGCGCCATCCTCGCGCTCCTGACGCCGGAGCTGCGAGCCAACATTCGCACACGCGGCGCGCAAGCGGTGGCCAAACTCGAAGCGCTCCGCGCCGAACATCCCGACCTCATCGTGAAGGTGCAAGGCACGGGCCTGCTCTTTTCCTGCGAGCTCGGTCGACAGTTCAAGGCATACGGCGCGGGCTCAATCGAAGAGGCGCTTCGCGAGCACGGCCTCGGCGTCATTCACGGCGGCGAAAATTCTTTGCGCTTTACGCCCCACTTCGCCATCACGGAAGACGAACTCGATCTGCTCATCGGTCTGGTGCGGAAGGCGGTCCTCGAACGCGAGCCCGTGGCGCCCTGAACTTCCTGGATGAGCGCTAGCCTCCGACGCGTACGCGCACGCCGCCGGTGATCATTCGGGGCGCACCAATGGTCGTGGGGAATGTGCCCACAAAGAACCCACGATCAAACAGGTTCTGCACGCCGACAAAAGTCTCAATCCGCCTACCGAAGGTTCGCGAGACCGACAGTGACACCATCGTGTAACCCGGCAACCCGGCATCCGTGATTCCCGGCACCGACCGTGTGTTCAAGTCATCGTCAAACTGGCGTCCCATGGCGAGGACCTCGACCGACGCCGTCAGCCACCTCGGATCCGCGAACGTGACCTGCATACTGGCCCGGTGACGAGGCACCTGCGGCAACAGTTTGCCGACCAGGGTCTCGTTTGACGGGTTTTCGGTGATGCGTGCGCGCTGGTGGATGTACGCACCCGCGAATCGCCATGCCGCTCCCCCGCGATATTCAGCACTCGTCTGAAGCCCGGACACTCGTGTGGCACCGAGGTTCTGGCGCTGTTGTGTGACGCTGGCGCCGGCCGCACTCAGCGTCACGTTCGACACCGGATCGGAGATGCGGTTGTCGAACCAGGTGGTCCGCCAGGCCAACGCACGCAGAGGCGTGATTTGCACGCCGACCTCGCCTCCGCGCAGACGTTCCGGACCAAGCTGATTGTTCGCCAGTGTCAGCACCGTGCCGACGCGAAATTGACGATAGAGCTCATTCAACGTGGGCGCGCGAAAGCCTGTGCCGAGGTTGCCCCACACACTGACGCGATCGGTGACGCGATAAATGGCGGCAACTCTGGGGCTCAGCACGGCATCCCGGCGTGAAGGCAATGCGGGATTGTGATTGACCGTGGGCACGCCGGCGTCGGTCTGCTCCAGATTGTGTGCGTTGTAGTTGCGCCAGCCATCCATGCGCACCCCGGTGGTGATGGTCAGTGCCGAAGTTGCCGTGAAGATGTGCTGCACGAATGCGCCAAGACCGCGTTGGGTGCCGCCCGACACACGGCGCAACGTGACGCTGTCGCCTGTCACCGCATCAAGGGCGTCCTCCTCGCTGTCGCCTTCCACCCAGCGCCAGTCGGCACCCAGGGTTACTGCATGCCGGGTCGCCACCAGGGTTCGCCACTGCGCCATCCCCGTGTACGACGTGGTGGGCACGCGTTGCAGCAGAGTCATGCGCCCAACATTGCGCGGAGGCGTTGTGGCGGGCACCGCGAGGAAGTTGCTGCGCAGCGTCCCCGTCCCCAGTGAGACAGAGGCCTCCACATCACTGCGATCGGACACTCGCATCGTTAGTCCCGCGCTTGCCGACGTCCACCGCGTGTCGTTCTCTTCGGCGTCGTCGGTAAACGTGCTGTGTTTGCCGTTGTTCCGATCTTCGCGGAAGTAGCCGGCGCGGACGACGCCGCGAAGACGAGCTGAGGCGCGCAGGTCCACTCGTCCGTTGATCCTGGCGGTCTCGAGCGAGACATTGTTGTCGACCCGTCCACGTTCGGCGATACCGGCCGGATTGCGCTCGACAACCGGCGAGTAGCCGTCGGTCTGAAAGAATCCGCTATCGAGGGTGAAGCCCAGACGTCCACCAACGTGGCTGCCGACTGCTTCGAGATTCCGGCTGTTCAGAGTCCCGTACTGCGCCTTGAGCGAGAAGGTGCGCGGCGTCGCCGGTGCGCTGACGATATTGATCACCCCGCCCATCGCATAGTTGCCGTACAGACTTGAGCTCGCGCCCTCGACCACTTCCACGCGATCGGCCTGTTCAAGTGGGATGCGACTCCAGTACACCCATCCCCCGAATGGATCGTTGAAGGGAACGCCGTCGAGGAGTACCAGCGTGCGACTCACGCCGCTCGGCCCGATGCCCCGCAGGGACACCCCTTGCGCCGTGGGATGCGCCGCGACGCTGCTCGTCCGTCGAAACAGGCTGAACGCCGGCAACTTGCGCAGCACATCGTCGGCCAGGACGGCCGCTGACTGACGGATCTCCTGGCGAGTGAGCACACTCATGCTCGCCGGGACATCACCCAGGCGCATCTCGCTGCGTGCGGGCGTCACGGTGACCGTTTCGAGCACACCGGCGGGGACGAGGATGACATCGAGGTTTTTCGTGCCTGCCGGGACGCTTCTGCGCCACTCGGCAAACCCGGATGCCCGAACCGTGACCTCGAGTGTTCCCGTAGCCGAGGGTAGTGCAAATCGTCCATCAGCTCCGCTGACCACCGGTGCCGTTGCCCCGGCAACGATGACAGCCGCTCCAACCACAGGCGCCCCCGTCGCGTCGCGCACCAGTCCGGTTACTGCAGGCTGACCCACAGGAGCGACCTGAAGCACGAGGGCGAGAAACAAGGAAAGCATCCCGGTAATCAAACCACATCCACTCCTGCACCCCCTAAGCACCCCTCGAGCACCCCGTTGAGCACCCTTGAGCACTCCAAACAAGACCATTCTCATCAAGCACTTAGCGGCATTGCCCGGTTGCGATCATCGCGCCGGAACGCTAAGATGGACTGGTTCGGTCGGACATTCCTCGTCCGGTCTTGAGCACTCCCGCGAGGCTTGTGATGTTGCGCCTTTCAAAAAAGACCGACTACGCGTTGCTGGCCATGCGCCACCTTGCCGCCAACGCAGATCGTGGCGCTGTGTCCGCGCGGGAACTGGCTGAAACCTACGACATCCCGGCAGAGTTACTGGCAAAGGTCCTTCAGAAACTGGTGAAGGGGAAGCTTTTGGAGTCTCAACAGGGCATCCGGGGTGGGTACGCCCTGGCGCGCCCGGCCGCGTCGATGTCTGTGGCCGACGTCATTCAGGCTGTTGATGGACCACTGATGGTCACCGCATGTTCGGACACCGACCACAGCTGCGATCAATACGCCAAGTGCAATATCCGCGACCCACTCTGGCGCATCAAAGACCGCATCGTTGCGACACTGGCCGCGACATCGGTGGCCGAACTGGCGATGGAACTGCCGCAGCCGATGCCACCCCTCGCTCCGGGCACACAGCCCATGCACATGGTGAAACGATCATGATCGCCGTCACAACCACTGCCGCAACGCAGATTCAGAAATTGCTCGCCAAGAAGGACAATGCCACGGGCCTGCGCGTCGGCATCAAGGCGGGTGGGTGCTCGGGATTTGAATACGTGTTTGAGTGGGAGCCCGCTCCGAAGGACAGCGACCTGGTGTTTGACGGCCCCGAAGGTGTGAAGGTGTGGGTGGATGCCCGCAGCCATCGTCTTCTCGATGGCACCACACTGGACTACGACACGAGCCTCGTCAGCCGCGGCTTCATCTTCCAGAACCCACACGCCAAGCAGACGTGCGGCTGCGGGACCTCCTTTTCCGTTTAGCACTTCGCACTGAATAACTTATGGCCACTCAAGAAGAAACAATCGAACAACTCGCGACACGCGAGTACAAATACGGCTTCGAGACGATCCTCGAAACCGACACCTTTCCTCCAGGGCTGGACGAGAACGTGGTGCGCGCGTTGTCGGCAAAGAAGGAAGAGCCCGAGTGGCTGCTTGAGTTCCGCCTGAAGTCGTTCCGCGCGTGGCAGCAGATGGTCGAGCCGACGTGGCACAACTTGCAGATCGAGAAGATTGACTACCAAGCGCTGAGTTATTACTCGGCGCCGAAGGCCAAGCCGCAGCTGTCGAGCATGGACGAAGTGGACCCGGAAGTGCGCCGGACCTTCGAGAAGCTCGGTATCCCCCTCGAGGAACAGAAAATGCTCGCCAATGTGGCGGTGGACGCCGTGTTTGACAGTGTCTCGGTGGGCACGACGTTTCGGGCGAAACTGGCTGAGATGGGCGTCATCTTTTGCTCATTCTCCGAAGCGGTGAAGGACTATCCGGAGCTGGTGAAGCAGTACCTCGGTTCGGTGGTGCCGTACACCGACAACTTCTACGCGACGCTCAACTCCGCCGTGTTCAGCGACGGATCGTTTGTCTACATTCCGAAGGGTGTGCGCTGCCCGATGGAGCTGTCCACC
>JBKJTD010000310.1:0-3606 GCA_046590915.1 Vicinamibacterales bacterium | reverse complement strand
AACAACGTGCCGGGCCCGCATACGATCACCTTCGCCGGCGCCCTCGCCGGGAGCACGATCGCGCTGACGAGTCCGTTTGGTCTGCCAGCCATCACGCGCGACGCGGTGACAATCGCGGGACCGGCAGGCAGCAGTCCCGCGATAACACTTGATGGGGGCGGAGTGCAGTCATGCTGCGCGGTGTTGACGATCCGCGCGTCGAATCTTGCGATCAGCAATCTGCGCGTCATCAACGCATCGTTCACCGCCGTGATGGTTCAGACCGACGACGGCATCCCGTCTCTGGCAAATCTAACCTTCACGCATAACGAGTTCGCCGACGACGGGACTGGCATCATCATCATGATGGGCTCGCCCGGGGATCAGGTCTTCAGCGACATCACGATCACACACAATGTATTTCGCCGCACGAGACCCAACGGCTACGACATCCTTGTGGGTCAGCGGGCAGGCACCGGCCTCGCCGGTCCGCTTCGGCTGCTCAACCTGAGGATTGAGGACAACGCGTTCACGTCGACCGGCGTTGTCGGTCACGCCGTGGTGGTCGGAATGAGTCCGGCGGCGATCCAGAGTGAAATGAGCGGCGTCACGATCGCGCGCAATACCTTCGCCGGCTACAGCGACCCGGAGGCCGACGCCATCCTGGCTGTCACTGAATGCGTCGACTGCCTCCTGCAAGGTGTGCGCGTACTAGACAACGAGTTCTCACAGACGACGTTTCCCGTGGAGCTCGCCCACGCCGGGTCCGGCTCAGGAGGCACGATCACACACAGTCAAATCCTCCGGAACAGATTCGTGACGAACCGCCAACCGATCTCCCTCGGTACGTTCGGCACCGCGTCGGGCACGCTGATCGACGATACGCTGATCGCCGGCAACGTCTTTCTGACCAACCAAAACCCTTCGATTTCAATCCTCGGCGGGCTTGGCACCAGCGGCAACCGCACGCGCAATATCGACATTGTCAACAATGTGATTGCCGGCGCCACCGCGCCCGGCGGCGGAATCACTCTCACCGGCGGCGCCAACGGCGCGAGCAACAACAGCATCGCCGGCGTTCGCATCATGAACAATACGCTCGCCAGAAATGCCGGGACTGCGGTCATCGTCTCGCAGGGCAATCCCACAAACACGGTCAGCGACGTGGCGGTCACAAACACGATTCTCTGGAATAACGGCGGAGATTTCAGCACGAACACGCCATGCAGCTTCTGCTTGACTTCTATTGGACCCGACCCCCGGTTTGCCGATCCGGCCTTAAACGACTTTCATCTCCAGGCAGCCAGCCCCGCTATCAACGCGGGGACCAGCACGGGAGCTCCGCTGCAGGACGTCGAGTGCCGCGCGCGATCGAATCCAGACATCGGCGCGTACGAGTTCAATGGTGCCGTTACCGCGTGCTTGCGATGGGTGACGGTGATTAAGGGTGGCGGCGGCGGCGGCGTCGTCGCCGGAGCACCGATCGCATGCGGATCCACCTGTCGCGTCGAGGTCGCGAACGGAACGACGCTCACGCTGACGGCAACAGCGGCGGCGGACTCGGAGTTCACCGGATGGAACGGTGCGTGTTCGGGCACCGGCCCGTGCCAGATCACCGCGACCGCGGATGCCATAGTCGTCGCCAGCTTTCGCCCGGCGACCGTGTCGCTCGTCGTCACAAAGAGCGGGACGGGCAGCGGAACCGCCGTCAGTGCGCCGCCGGGCCTGAATTGCGGAGCACATTGCACGGCGAGCGTGACGCGAGGCAGACTCGTGACCTTGACCGCGAATCCGGCGACCGGCTCGAGCTTCTCGCGCTGGAGCGGCGCCTGTAACGGTAACGGCCCCTGCGACGTCACGATGGATGCCGCCAAATCAGTGAGCGCGACATTCGACGCACTTGGTTCGGCGCCAGGGGCGCCGACGATTACCGGGACCACGCCCTTCAACGCGCAGGTGTCGGTGGCCTTCACCGCGCCGGCCAGTAATGGCGGTTTGGCGATCACCAGCTACACCGTGACGGCGTCGAACGGCGCCACCGCCGCCGGGGCCGGCAGTCCGCTGGTGGTGGGCGGACTGACCAACGGCACCGCGTACACCTTCACCGTGACCGCGACAAACAGCGCCGGCACCGGCCCGGCCAGCAGCGCCTCGGCGGCGGTGACGCCGGCGACGGTGCCCGGGGCGCCGACGGGCGTCAGCGGCGTTTCGGGCAACGGCCAGGTGGCTGTGGCCTTTGCGGCGCCGTCCAGCACGGGCGGGGCTGCCATTACCAGCTACACGGCCACCGCCTCGCCCGGCGGAGCCACCGCCACGGGCACGGCCAGTCCGCTCGTGGTCACCGGTCTCGCCAACGGCACGGCGTATACGTTTACGGTGACCGCGACCAACAGTGCGGGCACGAGCGCGGCCAGCACGGCGTCGGCGGCGATCACCCCCGCGGCGCAGACGGCGCCCGGCGCGCCGACGGGCGTGTCGGGTGTCGGGGGCAATGCGCAGGTGATGGTGAGTTTCAGTGCGCCGGTCAGTACCGGCGGCTCGCCGATTACGGGATACACGGTGACGGCGGCACCGGGCGGTGCGACGGCGACCGGGACCGCGAGTCCGCTCGTGGTCACCGGGCTCACCAATGGCACGGCGTATACCTTCACGGTGACGGCCACCAACAGCACGGGGACAAGTGCGGCCAGCAGTGCGTCGTCGGCGGTGACGCCGGCGACGGTCCCAGGGGGGCCGACGAGTGTGACGGGCGTCGCCGGCAATGGCCAGGCGACCGTGAGTTTCACGGCGCCGAGCAGTACGGGCGGTGCGGCGATCACGGGCTACACGGTGACGGCGGCGCCCGGCGGCGCCACAGCCAGCGGCAGCGGGAGCCCGCTCGTGGTCACTGGCCTGACCAACGGCACGGCGTATACGTTTACGGTGACCGCGACCAATAGCGCGGGCACGAGTGCGGCCAGCACGGCGTCGTCGGCGATCACCCCTGCGGCGCAGACGGCGCCCGGCGCGCCGACGGGCGTCTCGGGTGTCGGCGGCAACGCGCAGGTGACGGTGAGTTTCAGTGCGCCGGTCAGTACCGGCGGCTCGACCATTACGGGCTACACGGTGACGGCGGCACCCGGCGGCGCGACGGCGACGGGGACCGCGAGTCCACTGGTGGTGACGGGACTCACCAACGGCACGGCGTATACCTTCACGGTGACGGCCACCAACGCGGTAGGCGCCGGCGCTGCGAGCACAGCGTCGGCGGCAGTGACGCCAGCGACGGTGCCTGGGGCGCCGACGAGCGTCAATGGGACGCGTGGGAACGCCCAAGTATCGGTGACGTTCACCGCGCCGGCGACGACCGGCGGATCAACAATCACGGCGTACACCGCAACGGCCTCGCCTGGCGGCGCGACGGCCTCTGGCGCCGTGAGCCCGCTCGTGGTGAAGGGCCTGACCAACGGCACGGCGTACACATTCATCGTGACAGCGACGAATGCGGTGGGCACTGGCGCGGCCAGCACGGCGTCTGCGTCAGTACCTCCCGAAGTGCCACTCGCCACGCTCAGTCCCGCGTCGCTGCGATTCGCGGCGGCCAAGAATGGATCTGCGGGCGCCATCACAAGTGTGACGTCCGCGCAG
>JBKJTD010000119.1:0-5956 GCA_046590915.1 Vicinamibacterales bacterium | reverse complement strand
CGTATGAAATCGGAAACGTATTCTCCGTGCGGTGCAGCGCCTCGACATGCTGGCCGGTCACCTGGCAGATCCAGGCCTCGCCCGACTTCTGGAGGCTCGCTCTGTTGACCACGATGTACGTGCCCGTGTCCCCGGGCGTGTACGGATCGATGTAGACCGACCCGGTTTCGCCTGACAAGTGGATGGAGTGGAACCCTGCCGACGTCCAGCCGAAGCGCGCCGTCGCGGTCGGGTCATCGATCCCCTGCGCACTGTAGGTCTTGATCTCCGGGAAGGCCGCCGCCAGCTCAGGCGCGAGAATCGGCGACTCCTTCACCAGGAATCGCTGAAACGTCGAGTCGGGCATCGGCAGCGACATCAGGACGCCGGCTGCTGCCGGCTCCGAGTCGCGCGCGACGACGGACAGTGCCGCGTCAAAGGCTGACTTGCTGAAGGTGACGATGGCAAATTGACCGGAGACGTTGTCCCGGGCGACCGCGCCATCAGGACGCTGGTTGGTCACCTGCCAGATGTTGTCGGACGACCGGCCCGACGGTTGCTGCGGAGCCCCGGACAAGGCCGCCACGGTGGCCGTGCCCACTATCGCAAGGGCTACCATCCCCCCAGCAAGACTGGACCATTTATGGGAAAAAATCAGGTCGCGAAGGCAACGAACACTGCTGGGCATGGCAACTCCTGTGGCGTCCTCTTGAGACTCACGAGAACACGGACCGGCATCTTAGACCTGTCAGGAGCGAAAAGGGTAAAAACCTGCTGGCGTCGGGCACGGACCATTGCGCACGGTCCGTGCCCGGCGGCCTACCGGACGATCGTCGTAATCGTCCGCGCGTCTTCCCACCGGCCCGTGCGCATATTCCACGCATAAACCGTGATCTCGTAAGTGCCTGGGGCCATGGTGGTCGTCAGCCGATACCCGGCGTCGACCGGTGCCGCGTCAAAGGCCCGCGCCACATCCGGCCGGTCAGTATTGACCGTCGCCTCCCCAATAAAGACCGGCCCCTGGACCGTGGACCCTGGACCCTGCACCAGTGAACGCGCCCACACATGCACGGTGCCGATGCCCGATCCAATCGCGGCCTGCGGATCAAAGGCCCACCCTTCTACAACAATGGGGCAATGGGGCAATGAGCCAATGAGGCACTGGGCGGAGACAGGATCGAGGTGCATGCGAATCTCCGACTCGCCTTCAGCGGCGGGCTGCACTGGCCACACCGTCACATGGACGTCGATGCGTTCGCCACCGCGCAGGAATGCGAGGTGATAGGCGCCGGCGTATCCGACCGGCGGCATCCATCCAAAGTGCGCGCCGCTCAGTGACGAGCCCGTCGGCAGATCACGCAGCGTGCCGTCCTGTGCAACCAGATAACCGGCATCCACCCCGTCGCCGAGCCAGAGTTCGAGACGCCCCTGCTCGGGCAACCGCACGCGATACCCATTGGCCTCGTCAGTGCGCATCGACACCCACGCGGCAGACAGGTCGAAGCCCGTGCGGCCCGAGACGCCGTCCACGCCCGCGCCATGACCATCCAGCATCACGGCAAGCCCGCGCACTTCCGCGGCTCGCATCGACTGATCCGCGCCGGAATTGAGCACGTTGAAGAAACGTGACCCAATGCCTTCGTTGCGGCCCGCTGAGTCGCTCACTGACCAGGCAATCGTGTGCAGACCGTTGGACAGCGTCGCCGTGTTGAACGAATACACCCCGATGGGTGCACGACCCGCATCGAGATTGCGATGCCTCGTCGGATTCGACGTGCGGGCGGTCAGCACCGGCTGCGGCGTCACGTTGCCGAAGATGTTCGACACGTCATCGTTGCAGAAGACGCCCGTCGGCACGGGGTTGCCCACGTTGCCGCGACACTGGTTGTAGGCCACCAAGGCGACCGGTAACGAATCAATGAACACCGTCATCGTCGATCCGTTGGTGGGGATCAGAATGTCGCCAGTCTCGCCGCCCGTGGTGTTGCCGTCTGCGGTCAGGGCCCAACCGAAGTTGTTGAGCAGGCCGCTGACGGTTTGGCCCTGCCCGGGTGTGTCAATTGCACCAAACGGTTTCGCGATCGAGTCGTTGGCCATCGTGATCGCCGTGGGTGTGGCAAACTCGGCGCTCGCCGGGTCCGACGAGCGGCCGAGCACTTTCCGATTGCCCTCCACGTCGGTCGCCACCGCATAAAGCGTCAAGGCGCCCTGGCCGCCGTACTGCGCCTGAGTAGGCACGTGCGGCAACATCGACGTCAGCATCAGGTAGCCCCAGCCCGCACGGTTGTTTTGGGGATGGGTGCCAAACGCGGCCTCGACATCCGTGCGCGCCCCGGCCAGAAATGCCGCATCGCCGACCTCAACCACGTTGTGGCCCAGGATGACCTGACAACTCGCCGGGTTATCGAACGACAGACAGTTGCGGTAGATCTTCACGCCCGTCACGCCGATGTTGTCGAGCACCCACCCGGTCACGCCAATCGCGCCCTGCACGCCGGTCGCATTCTGTGTCGGCGTGTCGACCTGGCCAAACGGCGCACTGACTGTCGCGCCATTCGACTGATCGATCGCCAGATTGACAGTGATTGTGCGGGTGGTATTCGACGTGCCAGGCGCGGTCAGTGTGACCGTCGCTGACACATTCGTTGACGCGCCCAGCACATTGTTCGGGTTGCTGATGCCCACTGTGAAGGTGCCCGCACCTGTGCCACCGGTCGTGGAGAGCGACACCCATGGCTGATTGACGGCGACGGTCCACGACGGTGCGCCACTCGAGAAGCCGACCGTGACCGTCTGTGCCGCGGTCACACTCGTCAGCGCCCCGCCTGCCCCCGCCTTCTGTGCGGCGAAATTCAGACGGGCCGGAGTCACCGACACCGTGCCCAGGGGTGCCACCGGAGTCACCGCAGTCGAGGCGGGTGAATAGGTTCCCGTGCCGACGGCATTGATCGCGGCGACCTTGAAGAAGTACGGCGTGCCGTTGGTCAGCTGGCTGACCGTGCAGGACGTCGTGGTGCTGTTGGTCGCGCATCCAGCGGCGTTGGTGAAACCCGAGCTCGCGTTGGTCGACTGCTGCACCTGATAGCCGGTGATTGCGGATCCACCGTTATCGGGAGCACTCCAGGAGAGCGCCACGCTACCGTTACCCGCCGTTCCGGTCGGTGCAGACGGTGCGGCAGGTGCCGCAGCGCCGCCGCTGCCGGCCGTGATGATGATGTCGGCATTATTGACGTCAAAGAAGATGTTCTCGACGGCTTTCACCATGATGCGCGCGTTGCTGGTCGGCGAGTTCGGCACCGTGATGGCCTGTGAGCCATCGTTGGGCGTGCTCGCAATGGCGGCGGTGAAATTAGCGCCCCCGTCGAGTGAGACCAGAATCGAGACGTTCGACGCGTTGTAGGGCGCGACTGTGGTGCCGACCACATCCCAGGTCACCGTCAACTGGGTGTTGCCAGTCACAGACGATGCCGCATTGTTCGACGTCACCGCGAAGGGCCCGGACTCCGCCGCCGTCGTGACCGTCATCGCCGCGGTACTGATCGCGCCGTTGCCCGACTTGTTGTCGCGCACCGTCACCTGGAAGTTCATCGTCCGCGCCGTCGTCGGCATCGTCTCGCCCGTCACGCACGTGTCACCCGCCGGGCACGACGGCCCGCCGGTGAACGCCGTCCCCGTGTAGGTGGGTGGCGGCACGTTCGCGTGGTTCAAGACGTAGGGCGCGCTCGGAAACATGCGCCGCGGATCGCCCGTGGCCGAGTACGAGCGAAACAAGGGACCGACCGTCGCGCCCGACGTGGCAGCGGCCACGGTCGTGGTGGCGGCACCCAAGTCGTACTGCTCCCACGCATAGGTCAGCGAGTCGTTATTGGCATCGGTCGCGTTCGCGGTCAGCATGAACGGCGTGCCGAGGGGGATCGTGTGGTTGGTGAGCGCACTTCCGCCATTGATGACCGGTGGCGTGTTGGTGTTGGCCGGGCCCGCAGTCCCGCACGTGTTGCCGCCACCTTCGGTCAAAAACGCCGTCATCTCATCAAGGCTCTTCACGTGGAAACGGTCGATGCTGTTTCTCTGGATGTTCTGTGAACCGCAGATGCCGGCATACGCCTGAATCGTGACGCCGCTGGCGGGCTCGTATGCCGCGGTTTCGGCTCGGGTCAAACACGAACTCGCGTCGGGCGGCGCACCGTTGTAGGTGTGGTTGCCGCCGAACTGGTGTCCAATTTCATGCGCGACGTAATCCACGTCGAAGGCATCGCCGGTGGGATTGCTGGACCCAGTCACGCCGCCAGCCTTCTGCGTCGCGCTGCACGGTGATCCGAGAAATGCGACGCCACCACCGCCCGTGCTGAACACATGGCCAAGGTCGTAATTGGCGGTGCCGATGACCGCGTCCAGCTTCGTCTGATTCTCGGTCAACATCGCGCCGCCACTGGTGTTGGTGTAACCATCGGTGGCGGCGTCAGTGAAGATGAGCGCCGTGGGGTCGCCCCCCGCCGGCCCGGTCGCCACGGTCATGCGCACGGACAACTCGCGCTCGTAGATGCCGTTCACCCGGTTCATCGTCGCGACAATCCGAGCCACCGCGGCACCTGGGGAGCCAGCGGCGTTCGCGCCTGCGGCGGGTGCCAGTGCCGTATATTCAGCCGTCGCGGCCAGCGCCAGACGATAGGTGCGCACCGACGACCCGTGTGAGATCGGGAACGCATTCTCCAACCGATGCGCCGCCTCAACGTGTGTCCCGGTCACCTGGCAGATCCACGACTCCCCCGGCTTCTGCAGACTCGACTTGTTGGCGACGATGTACGTCCCCGTGTCGCCGGGCGTATACGGATCGATGTAGACCGACCCGGTCTCGCCCGAGAGATGAATCGAGTGGAACCCGGCTGACGTCCAGCCGAAGCGAGCCGTCGCAGTCGGGTCGTCGATTCCCTGTGCGCTGTAGGTCTTGATCTCCGGAAAGGCCGCGGACAGCTCGGGCGCAAGAATCGGCGACTCCTTGACCAGGAAGCGCTGAAACGTGGAGTCAGGCATCGGCAGCGACATCACGACGCCGGCGGCTGCCGGCTCCGAGTCGCGCGCGACCGCGGCCAGTGCCGCGTCAAAGGCTGCCTTGTTGAAGGTGACGATGGCAAATTGACCGGAGACGTTGTCCCGGGCGACCGCGCCATCAGGACGCTGATTGGTCACCTGCCAGATGTTGTCGGCTGACTGCCCAGTCGGTTGTTGCGGAGCTCCCGAGAGAGCCGCGACCGCGACGGTGCCCACCAATGCGAGGGAAGGGAGGAAAAAAAGAGAACGAACACGATTTAGCATGCAACTCCAATAACGTGCTCATGAAACCCGACAGAGCACGCCTTGGCATCTTAGGGCCGTTTGAGTCTCGGCCTACGGACTTTTGCGATACGCGAGGTACACGTCGAGCGTGCTGGGAGCCCAGGTGTCGATATACACCGACCCTCGCGAGCCTGTCAGGATGATCGCGTGGAAGCCAGCGGCCGTCCAGCCGAACCGCGTGGTGGCAGCCTTGTCATCGAGCCCTTGGCCGCTCCACGTCCGCATCTCCGGATACGCCGCCGCCAACTCCGGCGCGAGAATCGACGACTCCTTTGCGAGAAAACGTTCAAAGCTGCCATCCGGCATCGGCAGCTCGATGATCACACCGGTCGCAGTAGCGTCGCCCTCTCTGCCGGCTTTGGCCATCAAGGCATCAAACGCGGGTTTGTTGAAGCGGACGATGGCGTAGGGGCCGGTAACCTTGGGACGCAACGTGATGCCGGCGGGGGGGGTGCGTTCGATGGTCCAAATGGGTGGCTGTTGCAGCGCTTGCGCGCTCGCGCATCCGGCGGCTGACAGCACAACAACGGCACAACCGAGCATCAGTATCCATATCCATGCACGCATGCTGTTACGGTAGCGCAGTTCTGCACGGATGTTCACCATGATGAGCATGATGGACATGAGGCTGCGGGGTGGCTTG
>JBKJTD010000109.1:0-5862 GCA_046590915.1 Vicinamibacterales bacterium | reverse complement strand
CGGACGCCCTCGGCATCAAGGTCCTCGGTCAGGCCGTCCGTATAAAACAGCAACCGATCGCCGGACGCCAGGTGGCAGGTGTCCTCCTCGAACGTGAGCCCAAACCCCATCCCGATGACCGGTCCGCCAGCTTCGAGGCGCAGCACCTCGCCCGACCGTCGCACCAGGACCGGCGGAGGATGACCTGCCGCGCTGTACCGTACGTCGCCGGTGGACGCATTGACCACCGCAATCACGATGGAGAAATACTTGCCGAATCGTTCAAAGGGGTAATCCGCCTCGAGCGACTGGAGGATGGCGGAGGGCGACGGCACGTCGCTGCCCCGCTGCGTCGCGGCAAATGACGACAGCCATTGCGAGAGCGACATCGTCAGCAGTGCGGACGCGACGCCGTGGCCACTGACATCCGCCATATACACGAGCGTGGCACCGTCCGGCAGTTCGAGTGCGTTGTAGATGTCTCCGCCAATCGCGAGTGACGGCTCGAATACCGAGCCGGAGATCAGGCGTGTGTGGCTCAGGTCCACACCCGGCAGGAGATGTTTCTGGACTTCCGCCGCGGCCCGCATCTCTTCAAGCATGAGTTGCTCGCGCACCACAAGTTGCGCGTTGGACCTCGAGAGCGACGCCGCAAGATGCCGGATGCGCAACTGCGCGCGCACCCGCGCCAGGACCTCCTGCGGGTCAAACGGTTTGGTGACGTAGTCGGACGCGCCCAGGTCCATCCCCCGCACCTTGTCGGCCACTGTGTCGAGCGACGAAATCAGGACGACGGGAATGTCGAAGGTGCCGGGATCGGCCAGCAGGCGTGTGAGAATTTCATAGCCGTCCAGGCCAGGCAACACAATGTCGAGCAGAACCAGATCAATGGAGTGTGACCGCAGCAGGCCGAGGCCGCGATCCCAGTCCCCGGCCACCACTGCGCGAAGGCCGCCCTTCTCGAGGATGCGGGAAAGCAGACGCTGATTCATCGGCTGGTCATCGATGATGAGCACCGTGCCAGCGACGTCTGCCGTGGCCGCCGACTTCGGACGGACATGCGGCACGTGTTGGTGCTGCGGGCGCAGCAGGTCAAACACTGTTTTCACCGGAGCAAACGTCGAACCGGGGACTTCGACGCAGGTGGTGTTCCACCCAGCCATGCCGCCGTTCCACAGCCCTGGCCGTTCGAGCGCGGTGAGTGTGCGTCCGTCGGCCGTCTTGACCGTGACAAACGCCGTGTCCGGATCCACAAAGGGCGCGAGTTCGAATGCGACACCGTTGTAGCCGCGCAGACCACACACCAAATCGACAGGGTTGAAGTGGGTGGCGCCCCGGAAAATGCGAGCCTGCTCGGGATCATCGAGATTGACCTGGGCAGGTTCCACTATCTGCAGACTCTCGTGCCCGTCCGCGTCCCGGACCCAGAACGGCGCACCACCGGGTTCGCCCTCATTGCGCACCACACCGCAGACGCGAAGCGGCCGATGGAGGGCGTCGACGATTTGATCACGCCCGGCGTCCGGGGGCAGTGTGCGCGAGAACCGGCTGACGGCACACTGGCGCGCCGCGTCGAGTGCCTCACCCGACGGCGAGGACGCGGTGATCGTAATCAGATGTGAAAAGACCTCCGCCTGCAGGCGGGCGAGGCGCCCGATCAGCAGACGTTTCCAACGCACCACCTCGCCGCTGGTTTCATCGGGCAGGATGTTGTCGATGTTCTTGACGACGACGATGTCGCCGCCGCAGTCCTGCAGATTCCCCAGGAGCGCGCCGTGCCCCGAGGGGCGCAGCAGCAGGGAGCCGTCGGCCGCGCGAAATGGTGCGCCGGCGTCATCAAGTGCGAGCGTATCGGTCGATGGCGACTGCGTGGAAAACTGGACCGACAGCTGCGCGCCACGCCGTTGCGCCTCGACCAGTGGACGCAACCGGTTGAGTGTGTCGTCGAACATCTCACGCGCGTCGTCCGGGACGGTGAAGTGGAGGCGCGAAAGGCCGTGGGCATCGCGGGCGTAACGCGTCCCTTCGAGCAGTTGTTCTTCAAAGGCCGTACGGACCCGGTCGCTCCGGTGAAACGGGACCAAGGCTTTGGGTAGTGCCGCCATGTCCATGTCGACGAGCAACGTGCGCAGCAGGGTGCGTTCCTCGGCGTCACTGGCAGGGGAGCGGTCGAGGCCGGCGCGCTGACGAAGCTCGGCGGCAAACGGAAAGTCATCAAGCCGTGAGAAGAACTCGCGGGCCGCGGGTGTGTCCGAGGGCAGGCGCCTTCCTTGCAGTGCGTGAGTCAAATCCTTGAACATCCGGGTGGCGGCGCCAGAGGCGGGCACAAACTTCAGGACACGTCCGGCCGCTGCCGCGGCGTCCCCGCGATCGATCAACTCGGTGACCTCGCCGTGACGCGTGGTGGTGAACTGCTCGATCCCATCGCCGATGGTCACCGGCCGCACCAGATGAATCGACGGCGGCGCCGTGCGTAGCCGCACCAACTGTTCCGCTGCCACCTCGGCTGAGATGCCGACCGCCGCCAGTTGGGCGATGTCGGCGGGAGTCAAGTCGTACATCGTGTCTCCTGGCTGGTCATCGCACGCTTCCTGACTGGATCAGGGCCGTGCGCATGAGTTGATCCTCGGGCAGCGCGGACCATCGAATCAACTCCGAGGTGGCCAGAGTGCGCAGCGACGGATACCCCCAAGCGACGAGTTCCAGCGCCGACACGTACGCGGGGGCCTCGGCGATCGTCGGCGGTCGTCCGCTGCCGACCGCGATCGCGAGCGACACTCGCCGGTGCAGTTCGCGCCCGTCGATCAGGTTGAGCCGATGGGCGGCCAGCGTGGCCTTGATGCGCAGCCCCAACTGCTCCGTCGTGACACCGGCCGATTCGTCCGCCGCGAGACGTTGCCAGACCGGGGCAAGGCCCTCGGTGGACGGCTGAAGAAGCGCGGGCCGCGGAGCGACGTCGGAGACCGGCACAAACTCCGCAGCTTCGATCGTCAGGATGATGGCTGATGCGGCGATCAGGCCGCACAAAAACATCAGCTGCCCGCGCGCGCGCACCCAGGGCGACGTGAGTTCAGTCATCGTTCCTCCTTCGGGCGCCAGTAGGCGGCCCGCACAATCCGACTCATCGCGAGCACGTTGTTACCCGCCCAAAGCACATTCACAATAAACCCCTGCAGGTTGGAGAAGACACCAGCCACCAGCCCAACCACATGGATGAGCACGCCGGCGACGGTCAGCACGATAATGGCGAGTTGGGGCCGCACCAACTCCGGAAACGTGCCCTCCTGCCGTTCCTTTGGGGTCATCGGGAACTTGATCTGCTCGCCCTTGATGACCGTCCAGATCGCGCGCAGGTTCAGAGGAAAAAACGCCAGGTACGACGCTTTGCTCTGGGAATTGGACAGGCCCCAGGTGCCCACAAGAAAAGCCACTTCGTTGGCGATGAGGAACGGAAGGATCCGCATCAGGAACTCAATCGAGTAGGTGCGCACCGGAGCGATGCCGGTGAAGAGGAAGAAGATCGGGACGGACAGGAAGATGACGTTCCAGACGCCGCCCAGATACGACCACATCGTCGTGCCGTACATCACCTTCTGCTTCCAATCCATGCCCGAGTGGATGATCGGGTTGTCGTGCACCGTGATGTCGATGGTGCCGCCCGCGTATTTGAAGCGCTGCACGACCCAGGACTGCAAATCCTGGGGCGACAACATCTTCGACTCGACGGAGGGATGAAAGACCGAGCGCCAGCGCCGCTCGGCATCGCCATGCACCACCATTGAGGTGTAAATGTCTTCCGAGACATGGAACTTGTAGGGTGTGAGTTCGACTTCGCCTGCCACCTGCCGGCGCATCGCGGCCGTCAGATCGTCGCGCATGCCTGAATCGGCGACATGACGAGCCACGCGGTCGACCGGCAGGTTGACGGCCTCGGCGTATTCTTTGAGGGCCGCTTCCATGACGGCGTCGCGCCTATGGACGGACCCGGCACCGCAACAAAACGACGCATTCGCCCAGTTCCTGCGGCGCAGGATGACGTCGTAAAACATCTGGGGGTCGTTGTCGAAGGGGTCGGCCCCAATGACAAACGGGCCGAGGACACGTTCGATGGCGGTCCCGATCCGGCGTCCGGCGCCCCCCATCCGGCGAGCCAGCACATCGGGCAGCCGTTCGCCTGGAGGCAGATCAAAAAACCACTGGGGCGTCTGCACCCAGGCCACGCGGCGGTCGCGGAAGTAGCCGAGCGTGTGTTCAAGGAGTGTGGGGAAGGGCCGCGTATCCGCGTCGCAGATCACTATGAAGTCGCCGGATGTCTGTTCCAGGCCGTTGCGCATGTTGCCGGCCTTGAACCCGACGTTGGTCGCGCGCGTCAGGTACCCGACGCCTTCCTGCTCGGCGACCAGACGCATGGCCTCGCGCTTGCCATCATCAAGCACGTGAATCTTGAGATCGACGGGATGCGGGTACCGCATCTGCTTCGCGTCGCGAATGCTCAGCCGAACAAGCTCGGGATCCTCACTGTAGGTGGGAAAAAACACATCGATCGAGATCGGCCGGTCATCGACGGCATCGATGTCGGCGACATCTGAGACCATCGCCGGCGCCGGCGCCGGCGGCGTGTCCTCCTGTTTCCAGAGATTAAACGTGAACAGGATCAGCCCGACATACGATCCGGTCTCGGCGATGACCAGTGGCAATGCAACGTACCACGCATCCCAGTTGAGGGAGTACTGCCACCGCCACGCGATATACGCCAGGCCGAGGACGAGATTCATTGAGGCCAGGACCTGCCACACGGCCTGACGACCCGCGGGAAACGGCAGCGGCTCTGGTGGGCGCCGGTCTTCAAACTGATCAAAATAAAATATCGGCCGGTTCACGCAGGGCCTCGTTGCCTGGCTCGGATCAGCGCCAGATGATTGCCAGACTCGGACCGGCTGAACACCACTTGATCAAACACGCCGCGAATGATCCCGAGGCCGCGCCCCCGCTCCTGGAGTGACGCGCGATCGTGGGGAAATATCTGGTCGTCGGGTGGTGCGACGACGCGCGTGAGGTCGACCGGCGGCGCGGTATCTCTAATCTCGGCCCGGAGTCGCAGCTGGTCGACATCGGCCTCGAGCTCGAAGCGACCGGGTGCGCCTGCGTACCCGTGTTCAATCGTGTTCTGCAGCGCCTCGACAATGGCCAGTTCGATCAGGGCGGCCTCGCTCGAGTCCATGCCGGACGTCAGGCACAGGTCGCGTACTGCACCGCCTGCGGCCGGCACGGCCTCAAGCGTCGCCTCGAGGGTGATGTGGAGGCCGGGCATCTACACCCGCGATTTGAGTGCCGTGACTGCATCCGGCGTCGTGGGGAACAGGCGGAAGACCTTGTCCATACGGGTCAGCGCAAAGAGGGCCGTCACCGGAGGCTGGGCCCCAGCGATGACCAAATCGCCCGAGCGCCCGAGCGCCTTGAGCCCCGAGACAATCGCGCCGAGCGCACTGGAGTCGACAAATTCAACCGCGGACAGGTCCAGGACAATCCACTCCCAACCGGTGCCGACAAACGATGTAATGGACGCCTTCAGGTCCGGCGCAGACCGGGCGTCGAGACGACGGTCGTGAACGGCCAGCAACAGAATGTCGTCGTCGGTAGTGTGTGCGATCTGAATAGCCACGGTGGGGCCCCCTCTCGAGGCATTGTACTTCCGCCCATGGGCTCAATCGACGACGAAGCTGTAGACCTTCCAGCGGCCGCCGCTCTCGATCATCGAACCGAACAGTCGCACCTGGTGCACTCCGGATCCTTCATGCACGTCAAGCCTGGTCTTGGGGTGGACCGTAAACGCGCCATAGGTAATGGCGGGGCCGTCAAACGATGCGGCAACAAGGTCGTACC
>JBKJTD010000102.1:0-3184 GCA_046590915.1 Vicinamibacterales bacterium | reverse complement strand
CTGACTCCACGCGAGCCTTGGTCGGCGCCATTCGCGCGGCAACGCGACGCCCGTCCGTGTTTCTGTCTGGTTCGGCCATCGGGTACTACGGCCCGCAGGCAGAGAACGGTCCGGCTCTGGATGAGTCCGCGCCGCCGGGATCGGATTTTCTTTCGACGTTGGCCGTGGACTGGGAACGCGAAGCACAGCCGGCCGCTGCGCTGGGTTGCCGCGTGGTGATCCTTCGCACTGGTGTGGCCCTAGCCAAAGACGGTGGCGCGCTCGAGAAACTGATCCCCCCCTTCAAACTGTTTGGTGGCGGGCCCTTGGGCTCGGGGCGTCAGGTGCTCTCGTGGATTCACCGTACGGACTGGATCGAACTGGTCGTCTGGCTCCTGCGGCGCGAGGATGCCGTCGGCGTGTACAACGCTACAGCGCCGAAACCAGTGACCAATGCGGAGTTTTCACAGGCCCTTGGCAAGGCGCTCGGGCGTCCGAGTTGGTTGCCTGTTCCGGCGTTTGCGCTCAAAGCCATCGTCGGCGAAATGGCCGGCCCGGCACTGCTCGCCGGCCAACATGTGATACCGAAACGCGCGCTCGATCAGGGCTTCACGTTTCAGCATTCGGACATCCAGTCGGCGATGCGCGCCGCTGTCTTGAAATGAGCTCGGAGGCGATTTCCAGTGAAATCGCCTCCGAGCTCATATAATCTGCGGCACCGGAGGAAGGTCCCTTTTATGACGAATCGTTGGCGATCCCTGCTTGTCAGTAGTGTGTGTGTTGGTGTGGTGGCTCTTGGCAGCTTTGTGCCGGGGCATGTCGCGGTGGAGGCGCAAGGCGGCCTCGTACCCGCGCCGGCGCGTCGGCCAGGCGAAGGTGTCGGCCCATTCAACCGCATGGTCATCCGTAACGTGATGGTCATCGATGGCACCGGCGGACCGCCCTTTGGTCCAATGAACGTCATCGTCTCCGGCAACAGAATTACGGCCATTCAGGGAGCGGGCACTCCCGGGCTTCGTCCCACGTCGGTCCCGGCAGGCCGCGCGGGTGGACGAGAGGGCGGCGCGCAGGCGACCGATCACGAAATCGACGGCACGGGCATGTACCTGATGCCCGGCTTTGTAGACCTGCACGTGCACGCGGGTGGTGCACCGAAGAATGCCGACGCGGAGTACGCGTACAAGCTCTGGCTCGCCCACGGTGTGACGACGGTGCGGGGCGTGGCCCTGGGGTCCAACCAGTTCAGCGTGAGTGAACGCGCGCGCAGCGAGAAGAACGAGATCGCCGCGCCTCGGATTTTCAACTGCCAGCGCCCCGGCGGCGGTGACAGCCCCGAAGGCGTCCGCGACTGGGTGCGCCAGAACGCCAACACGCTCGACTGTCTCAAACTCGGCGCCATGGAGCCGGACGTCATGGAAGCGGTCATTGACGAGGCGCACAAGCATGGCCTGGGCACCACGGCGCACCTGCAGCAGGGCGGCGTTGCACAGATGAACGCGATCGATGCGGCGCGTGTCGGTCTCGACACCGTCACTCATTTCTACGGTCACTTCGAGTCGCTTCTCAAGGACACGGTCGTGCAGGACTGGCCGATCGACATGAACGCGAACGACGAGCAGCATCGCTTCGGCCAGGTCGCGCGCATGTGGAACAAGATTCATGAGCCGGGATCTCCGGAGTGGAAGGCATACCTCGCGGAACACCTCAAACTCGGCACCACGTTTGATCCGACGATGACGATTTATTCGGCCGGGCGTGACGTCATGCGAATGCGCGAGGCCGACTACCACGATAAATACACGCTGCCGTCGCTCATGGATTTTTATGCGCCCAGTCGCCGCAGCCACGGCGCCTATTGGTTCGACTGGACGACGCACGACGAGATCGCGTGGAAGAACTTCTACCAGGTCTGGTTCAAGCTCGTGAACGACTATAAAAAAATGGGCGGACGCGTCAGCGCCGGGTCAGACTCCGGCTTTATCTACCAGACGTACGGCTTCGGGTATGTCCTGGAACTGGAGATGCTGCAGGAAGCCGGCTTCCATCCGCTGGAGGTGTTCCAGGCGGCGACCATGAACGGTGCGGCCACACTCTCGGAATGGCGCAAGCAGCCGGTCGAATTCGGTGTGGTCAAAGCCGGCAAACTCGCCGACCTGGTGCTGGTGGACCAGAATCCCCTGCACAACCTGAAAGTCCTGTATGGCAACGGCGCCGTCAAGCTCAACGACGCCACCGAACAGGTCGAACGCGTCGGCGGCGTCAAGTGGACCATCAAAGACGGCATTGTCTACGACGCCAAGAAGCTGATGGCGGACGTGGCGGCCATGGTGGACAAGCAGAAGACAGAGCGTCTCAAGAAATGAGCCCATTGCCTCACTGGCCCATTGCCCAATAGACTCCTAGGCCATGAGCGAATCCATCGGTTCCACCGGCCCCGGCATGAAACTCCACACCAAGATCCTGCTCGGCCTTTCGGTCGGCCTGATCGCGGGTATCACCACCAACCTGACGGTGGGCGTCGACAATCCGACGGTTGAGTGGATCAATCGATATATCGCCGGACCGGTGGGGCAAATCTTCCTCCGGATGCTCTTTATGGTGGTTATGCCACTGGTGTTTGCGTCGATTGCACTCGGCGTTGCCGGCCTCGGTGACATTCGCAAGGTCGGTCGCGTCGGCGGCAAAGCCATCGGCTATTTCTTAATCACGACCATTCTCGCAGCGACACTCGGTCTGATTGTGGTCAACATCATGCAGCCGTGGGAGCGTGTCACTCCCGAGACGCGCGTGGCCCTGATGGACCGGTTTGCCGGTGACGCGTCAACACGCGTCGAGGCCGCAGCCACCACGGCGAAGTTCGGCCCTGAGACATTCGTCAATATCGTGCCGCGCAATCCGATCGACGCTGCCGCCAAGACCGACATGCTCGCGATCATCTTTTTCGGCCTGATGTTTGGCGCCGCGCTGACACTCATCGACCCGGCGAAGGCCAAACCGATGATCGACTTTCTGGAGGCACTCAACGAGGTCGTCATCCAGATCATCGGGTTTGCGATGAAGCTGGCGCCCTATGGCGTCGCCTGTCTCATCTTCACCGTGTCGTCTCGCTTCGGCTTTGACCTGATGATCGCCGTTGCGGCATTTGTCGTGACGGTTCTCGTGGCTCTCGCGCTCCACGTCGGCATCACACTCTTCAGCATCCTCC
>JBKJTD010000212.1:0-8856 GCA_046590915.1 Vicinamibacterales bacterium | reverse complement strand
TGTCGCGGGTGCCGGTCTCGAGAATGCGCGGGCGCACCGGAGTGGTGCTGGGTGTCTTTTTGGTCGTCGTGGGGGCGCTGGCCGCGTGGCTGGTGCCCATGACGCCCGACGGGACATGGATGCGCTGGGTCGCCCTGGGCGCGATCCCGGTGGTCATGTTTGGCGGCGTGCGGCTGATCGCCGGGCCGCATTCAAGTAGACTGCGACGTCGATGATGCTTGAACCGCTGCGCCTCGAAGTCCAGGACACCGGGGGCACCCGTCAGGTGCTCGTGGACCACACGCCCTATTCACTCGGCCGACGCGAGTCCAACGCCCTGCGCCTCGTGGGCAGCGAGGTGTCGCGCGAGCATGCCGTGATTGATTCGGAGGGCGGTCACTATGTGGTGCGCGACCTGGAGTCGCGGTACGGGACATTTGTCAATGACGCCCAGATCACCAAACACGTCATCACCTCCGGTGACCGCATCAGGCTCGGGCGTGGCGGTGGCGCCGACCTGGTGTGCCGCATGGGGTCCGAGACGGTGTCGTTCTCGCGCACGAACACCGACGCGCGTGACGACCTGCGCCAGATCACCGTGTTGCTCGATGGCTTCCGATCGCTGGGATCGGGTCGCGTGCTTCAGGACGTACTGGCGCTCGTGCTCGACGCGGCGATCGAACTGTCGGGCGCGGAACGCGCGTTCATCATGTTGGCCTCGGCCGATGGCCGTCTGGAGTTCAAGCTCGCCCGCGGCAAAGGCAAGGTCACGCTCACGGACTCCACTTTTGCGATCAGTCAGAAGATTCCCGAGGAAGTGTTCCGGCTTGGCCAGATCCGGGTGGTGACGGATCTGCTCGACGGCGGACTCGCCGACGTGCATCAGGGCACGGTGGCCCTCGGGATACGGCACATTGTCTGTGTGCCGCTCAACCTGGTGCAGTACGTGGATGCCGCCGACGCGCAGAGCGAAGATCGTCGGGTCGGGGTGCTCTACATCGACAGCCGCGAAAAGGGCACGTTGATGGCCGAGCATACGCAGCGCGCGCTTGAGACACTGGCCTCGGAAGCGTCAGTCGCCATTGAGAGTGCGCAGCTGTATCGCGAGAAGCTCGAGAAGTCGAAGATGGAGCAGGAGATGCGCATCGCGGCTGAGATCCAGCAGGCGTTGATGCCCAAGCCGCTGGCGTCGCTCAAGTTTGTCGAAGCCGCAGCCGCCTCCATTCCCTGCCGGTCGATCGGCGGCGATTTTTTTGACTATCTCGACCTTGACGGCAAGGCGTTCGGTTTCACCTTGGGCGACGTGGCGGGCAAGGGCCCACCCGCAGCGCTGCTGAGTGCGCTCGTGCAGGGCATGTTTTCCTCACAGGTCACCGGGCTTGCGCCGGCGGCATTCACGACGGTGGCCAATAAGGTGTTGTGCCGTCGCGGCATCGAGTCGCGTTTTGTCACGCTGATGCTTGGTGTGGTGTCGATCGACGGCACACTGACGTACACCAACGCCGGGCATAATCCGCCGTTTGTCGTCGGCCCGTCCGGCGTGCGTCGCCTTGAAGACGGCGGGCCCGTGATTGGGTTGCTCGAGTTCGCGCCGTACTCGCAGCGCACCGTCACCCTGGTGCCCGGCGATACCGTGGTGGTGTTCAGCGACGGTGTCTCGGAAGCGCTCGACAGCGCCGATGAAGAATTTGGCGACGACCGGATCCTCGCCTCGGTACAGGCGGCTGCGGGGACCAACGCGCAGACGCTGCTGACACAGGTGTTTGATGCCGTGCGCGATTTCACCGCCGGCACGGCGCAGGGTGACGACATCACAGCGATGGTCATCCGCTACCTGGGACCCCACGGAGCCGCGTGACGCTCTCGTCACGCACGCTGACCATCGTCTGGGTTGCGCTGGGTGTGGTCGTGTGGTGCGCGGTGTTTGACTGGTGGATGGACGCCGCGTCCAACGACTATCTGCTGCGCGTCGCGCACCATGAACTCGGACGGGGCGCGGAGCCGGTGATGACCGAACTGCTGGCCGACGCGCGGCGCGGCGGCGCGGTGCGCGCCACGATCTGGGCCGCGTTGGTGATGGCAGCGGGGCTGCTGACCGTCCGCGCAGTGAAAAACTAAAGGGATACACGATTCATGCACCCGCTGATCTATGACTGGAACACCGTGGATCGGGCGCCCGCACGCGGCGCGGTCCAGCTCGACGATGAAACGTTGCGTGACGGGTTGCAGTCGCCCTCCGTGCGTACGCCGTCAATCACGGACAAGCTCCGCATTCTGCATCTGATCAACGCGCTTGGCATCGACACCGCGGACATCGGGCTGCCCGGCGCGGGGCCGCATGTGGCCGCCGACGTGGAGCGCCTCGCGCGGGAAATCGTCGACAACCGGCTGGCCGTACGCGCCAACTGCGCAGCGCGCACGGTGGTGGCCGACATCGAACCGATCGCGCGCATTTCTCAGAAGGTCGGGATGGCCATCGAGTGCTGTGCGTTCATCGGGTCCAGCCCGATTCGGGTGTACGCCGAGGACTGGACCCTGGACCGGCTGGTCGCTCTCACCGAAGAGGCCGTGACCTTCGCGGTCAGGGAGGGCCTGCCGGTCATGTATGTCACCGAGGATACGACACGCGCCGACCCCGATTCGCTCCGCCGGCTGTACTCGGCGGCGATCCGCGCCGGAGCCTCGCGCGTGTGCATTGCGGACACCGTGGGGCATGCGACGCCGGCCGGCGCCGCTGCCGTGACCCGGTTCATCCAGTCGGTGGTCGACGAGTGCGGGGGCGGGATTGGCATCGACTGGCACGGCCACCGGGATCGTGACCTGGCGGTCGCCAACTCGCTTGCCGCATGGGAGGCCGGCGCCAGCCGTCTGCATGGCGCCGCGCTCGGGATAGGGGAGCGGGTGGGCAACACCCCCATGGACGCGCTGCTCGTGAATCTCGTGTTGATGGGCGCGCGGCAGTCCGACCTCACGCAGCTGCCCGCCTACTGCGCGATCGTTGCCGAGGCGTGTGGCGTGCCGATGCCGCCCAACTATCCCGTCCTCGGGCGCGACGCGTTCCGCACGGCGACAGGGGTGCACGCCGCGGCGGTGATCAAGGCATACCGCAAGCAGGATCCCGCGCTGGTGGACGCGGTGTACTCGGGCATTCCGGCCTCTCTCATAGGGAGAACGCAGGAGATCGAGGTGGGGCCGATGTCGGGCAAATCGAACGTGATCTACTGGCTGGAGACGCGTGGCCACGAGGCGTCGGAGGTGCGCGTCGAGCGCATTTTTGCCGCCGCCAAGAGGGCGCACGGGGTATTGACCGAGGCGGAAATCCTCACGCTCCTCTCTGAAACTGCGGGGGCATGACGTCGTTTTCCCTCTGAAAAATGACTTTTTCGTGCGAGACTATCCCGACGCGTAACGCGTCTTCCAAGGAGACGAGATGGCGAAGAAAGCTGCGAAGAAAGCTGCAAAGAAAGTCGCGAAGAAGGTCGTGAAGAAGGCGGCCGCGAAGAAGGCGGCACCCAAGAAGAAGGCGGCAGCGCGGAAGCCGAATGCTGCATTCATGAAGCCAGTCACGCCGAGCGCGACACTGGCGGCGGTCGTCGGCGAGAAGCCGATTCCGCGTACCGAGGTGACCAAGCGTCTGTGGTTGTACATCAAGAAGAACAACCTGCAGGACAAGGTCAACCGTCGCAACATCAAGGCGGATGACAAGCTGAAGGCGGTCTTCGGCGGCAAGGCGATGGTCAACATGTTCGAGATGACCAAGCTCGTCGGCAAGCACCTCAAGTAAGACATCGCACGACGGAAAAACCTGCGGCGGCTGCACCTGCAGCCGCCGTTTGTTTTGTACGTTATTCACAGCGAGACGTGAAGGACTGGGAGAATATTTCCAGAAGAAAAACTCTCAGCCCTCCATGTCTCGTTGTAAACCGCTTACTTCGAGAGGTACTTCTGGATTTCCGGTAGTGCCGCGATGAGAACGTCGCCGACAATCTGCAGCGAGCGCGCGGAGACGGCGTCGAGATTGTCACCGGCGGTGTGCCAGTGGCCGCGGGCGATGAAGTGGTTCAGGTCGATGATGTCCACCGACGGAATGCCGGCGCGCACGAAGTGCAGATGGTCGTCTTCGATCGTGGTGGTGGCGTCGAGAAAGACTGCGCCGTGGCCGAGACGTTTGGCGGCGGCCCAGATGATGTCGGTCAGCCAGGGCGCAGAGTGGCTGTCGCGTTCGATCAGCAGCTCTCGATGCCCGACCATATCCACCAGAATCATCGCCGTGAGGCTCGCGAGTGCGCCGGCCTTTTGCGCGGCCTGCACGTAATACCGGCTGCCGTAGGTGGAGTCCTTGTCGATGTCCCAGGCAACGACCGCTTCCTCGCCATCAAACCAGACGAACTCGTAGGTGTAGTCGCGCGGCCGGTCCTTGAGCGAGCGGACCAACTCAAGCAGGACGGCAGCCGACGAGCCTCCGTCGCTCGCGCCGACAAACACGATGTCCGTGTACAGCTTCGTGTCGTAATGGCCGGTGAATAGGATGCGGTCCGTGCGTTTGCCCGGCAGCACGGCGATCAGGTTGACCATCTCGACCGGCCCAATAGGCGTTGTGGCGACAAAGGGCTGCTCCTGGACGGTGAGTCCCATCGCCGCGAGCTGTCGCGTCAGGTAGGCGCGTGTCTGCCGGATGCCGGCTGACCCGGCCGGCCGCGGGCCTATGGCGACCTGGGCCTTGAGGTGGTCAAAGGCCCGTGCCCCGTCGAACGCCGCGCCTGCGGGCGCTTGAGGGGGCTGTGAGGCGGTCGCACAGACTGTGGTTGCGAACAGCAACCCGGCAACGAGGGTGGCACGGAACATACGGTTCTCCTTACCCGCGCGCGGCGCGGGGGATGTAGTCACGTTTGGCCGAGCCGGTGTAGATCTGGCGCGGCCGCGCGATTTTCTGGTCACTGTCGCGCAGCATCTCGTCCCACTGCGCCAACCAGCCGGCCGTCCTCGGAATGGCGAAGAGCACCGGGAACATGTCGAGCGGGAATCCCATGGCCTGATAGATGAGGCCCGAGTAGAAGTCGACGTTGGGATAGAGCTTGCGGCTGACGAAGTAATCGTCTTCAAGCGCGATCCGTTCAAGCTCGAGCGCGATGTCGGTCAGCGGATTGCGCCCGGTGACCTCAAACACGCTGTCGGCGGTCTGCTTGATGATGCGCGCGCGCGGATCGTAGGACTTGTACACGCGGTGACCGAAGCCCATCAGCCGGCCTTCGCCGGCTTTGACGCGTGTGATGAACTCGGGCACGTGCGTGACCGAACCAATCTCCTTGAGCATGTGCAACACGGCTTCGTTGGCGCCGCCGTGCAGCGGCCCGTACAGCGCCGCCGCGGCTCCCGCCAGGGAGGCGTACGGATCGGCCTGTGAACTGCCGATGCCGCGCATCGCGCTGGTGCTGCAGTTCTGCTCGTGGTCCGCATGCAGGATGAACAGCACATCAAGCGCGCGTTCGAGCACCGGATGCGGTTTGTACTTGAGCTCGGTCATCTTGAACAGCATATTCAGGAAGTTGCCGGGAAAGCTCAGGTCGTTGTCCGGATAAATGTACGGACGGCCAATGCTGTGGCGGTACGCATAGGCCGCAATGCTGGGCACCTTCGCAATCAAGCGACGCACCTGCAGGCGGCGCGAGTCGGCATCGCTGATGTTCTTGGCGTCCGGGTAAATTGTCGAGAGCGCTCCCGCCGTCGACAGGAAGATGCCCATCGGGTGGGCGTCGTACTGAAACCCCTCCATGAACTTCTTGATGTTTTCGTGGAGCATCGTGTGCAGCGTGATTTCACGCGTCCACGAATCGAGCTGCGCGGTGGTGGGCAACTCCCCGAACAGAATCAAGTAGGCCGTTTCCAGAAACGTGCTGTGTTCGGCGAGCTGGTCGATGGGGTACCCGCGGTATTCCAGGATGCCCTTGTCGCCGTCAATGAACGTGATGCTGCTGCGGCACGACGCCGTGTTCTGAAACGCCGGGTCGTAGGTCATCAAGCCGAAGTCTTCGTTGGATGCCTTGATCTGGCGCAGATCCATGGCCTTGATGGTGCCGTCAGTGATCGGCACGTCGTACTGTTTGCCTGTGCGATTGTCGGTGATGGTCAGGGTGTCGGCCATAGGGAAAACGCGCGCGCCTTTCACGAGTCAGTGAACATACGTCCGGGCGCGTCCTGGTCCTCATCGGACCCATCGGAGTCGCCGCGCCCGGAATCCTGGGACGGACCCGGCACCCGATAGTCTCCCTGCAGCCAGCGACCCAGGTCGGCCATCCGGCACCGTTCACTGCAGAAGGGATGCCACCGGTGGTCAGGGGGGTGTTGGCGGCAATAGACACACGTCGGTGCCGGCATGCACCTATTCTACTCCCTGGACGCGGGCGCAGTTACTGGTGGCGCACGTCTCTGGCGGACACCATGAAGATCACGTCCTCGGCGACATTGGTGGCGTGGTCGCCGATACGTTCAAGGTGCCGCGAGATGAGGATCAAATCCAGCGCGGGTTCGATCGTCTGGGAGTCGCGCAGCATGAACCCAAGCAGGTCGCGGAAGACCGTCGTCTTGAGCGCGTCAAGCGCGTCGTCTTGTGCGAGCACGTCCTGCGCCAGGTCCAGATCCCGCCGCACGAAGGCATCGAGGGCATCGCGCAACATGTTCTGCGCCAGCTCGGCCATCTGTGGGATGTCGATCAGCTCCTTGACGGGCGAGTGCTGGAGGTAACGCCGGACCGCCTCTGAGATGTTGACCGCCATGTCGCCGACGCGCTCGAGATCGGTGTTGATTTTGACCGCAGCCACGATGGCCCGCAGGTCGACGGCCATCGGCTGATGCAACGCGAGCAGTTTGAAGCACCGGTCGTCGATGTCGATGTGCAGCTGGTTGATTGCGTAGTCGCCAGTCAACACGCGTTCGACCAGAGTGCCGTCGCGCTCCACGAGGCCGCGGACGGCGAGGCGCACTCGGTCTTCCGCCAGGCCACCCATTTCGAGCAGCCGGCCCTTGAGTTCATCAAGTTCTTCCTGAAAATGTCGTACTTTTCGTTCCATTTCGCGATCCTTCTGCGGGGCTTACCCGAAGCGCCCGGTGACGTAGTCCTCCGTCAACTTCTCGGCAGGATTGGTGAAAATTTTCTCCGTCGGCCCGTATTCCACGAGCCGGCCGAGCCAGAAGAATGCCGTCGAATCCGAGACCCGGGCGGCTTGCTGCATGTTGTGCGTGACGATCACGATCGTGTAGTCGCGTTTGAGTTCGTAGACGAGTTCTTCGATGCGCTGGGTCGCAATCGGGTCGAGCGCCGAGGCCGGCTCGTCCATCAGAAGAATCTGCGGCTGGATGGCCAGCGCGCGTGCGATGCAGAGCCGCTGCTGCTGCCCGCCCGAGAGCGACAGCGCCGAACTGTCGAGGCGGTCCTTGACCTCCTCCCAGATCGCGGCGGCCTTGAGGCTCTCTTCCACCCGGCCTTCGAGATCGCCGCGCGAGGAGGCCATCCCGTTGATGCGAAGCCCGTAGGCCACATTCTCGAAAATCGACTTCGGGAACGGGTTCGACTTCTGAAACACCATCCCGACGCGTTTGCGCAGGTCCACGACGTCGGTGCCCGGACCGTAGATGTTCTCGCCGTCGATCAGGACCGACCCTTCCACCCGCGCCGACGGGATGATGTCGTTCATCCGGTTGAGCGTGCGAAGGAACGTGCTCTTGCCACATCCAGAGGGCCCAATGAAGGCCGTTACCAGGTTGGCGTGCAGGTCGATGTTGATGTCGGTGAGGGCCTGCGTGGTTCCGTAAAAGAAGTTCATCCCCGCCACCGCGATTTTCACCGGAGTGACAGGCTTGGGTTGGCCCGTAGCGGCCACCGTAGAGAGTGGGCGGAGCGGAGTCGTCATGACCGGACTTTCTGGAAGCGATCGCGCAAAACCACCGCGACCGAGTTCATCGTCAACAACAGCAACAGCAACACGATGATACCGGCAGCGGCATTTTCAAGAAACGGCGCCTGCGGTCGCGAGACCCAGTTGTAAATCTGAATCGGCAGCACGGTGAACCTGGAGTCCAGGCCGGTGGGGGCAAAGGGGATGTAGGTCAACGCGCCGATCGTGATGAGCGGCGCGGTCTCCCCGATCGCTCGAGACATCGCCAGAATCAGACCGGTGAAGATGCCCGGCATCGCGCCCGGCAGCACCTGGTGCCAGATGGTCTGCCACTTTGTCGCGCCCAACGCGTAGGAGCCCTCACGCGCCGACATTGGCACGGTGCGGAGCGCCTCACGCGTGGAGAGAATCACGACGGGCAGTACCAGCAGCGCCAGCGTGGCCGCGCCCGCCAGCACGCTGGGCCCCAGTTGCATCCACCGCACAAAGAGTCCGAGGCCAAGCAGACCGTAGATGACCGAGGGCACGCCGGCCAGATTCGCGATGTTCACCTCGATGATCCGGGCCGTCCGTCCACCGCCGCCGTACTCTTCCAGATACAACGCCGCAGCGATACCCATGGGGACCGCGAGTGCCGCTGTGACGATCATCACAAAGAGGCTGCCGATGATCTGCGGATAGATGCCCGCCACGGCCGGGAAGCGCGAGGGCGGGCTGCTCAGAAACTGCCAGCTCAGCCGCGACCATCCATCAGAGACGACGTCGGTGATGAGCGCGCCGAGTGTCACCAGCGCCAGCGCGAGGACCAGCATCCCCGACGCCTGGAGCAGCCGATCTCCGGCCATACGCGTGCCTGCCGATGCCATCAGTACACCTCCCGGTACCGGCGACGCAGCCAGTTGCTGATCAGGTTGAGCGCAAAGGTCATGAGGAACAGCAACATGCCGACGGCAAAGATGGTGCGGAACTGGAGCGATCCCGACGG
>JBKJTD010000182.1:0-2916 GCA_046590915.1 Vicinamibacterales bacterium | reverse complement strand
GTGTGGCCTTTCGGCCGCATGCATTTGAACCCGTGTTCCACAAACACGCAGGGGCCTTGTGCGGCGGTTGTCAGATTCACATCACGGATCGTGAAACGTTCCGCGCGGTCGAGGTGGGCGTCGCGCTGATTGAGGCCTTCAGAGCAGCGTCACCCGACCAGTTCGCCTGGCGCGAGCCTCCGTACGAATACGAATACACGATCCCGCCCATTGACATTCTGTTTGGATCGGATCAGTTGCGCGAGGGGCTCGAGGGCGGCCAGGTGACCGCTGACCTTGCGCAGGCCTGGCTCGCAGACACCGACTCCTTCCGTCGTGTCCGCGAGCCCTTCCTGCTGTACTGATGGCTGTCTGCTACTTCGCGGCCGGCAGGGGCACCACGTAGAACGACTGCGGTGCACCGACGGCGGTGAACGTGCCGTTGGCCACTTTGCCGATCGTTGCGGAGTACTTGCCTGGGGCTGCCGCGGCACCGCCGCCGCCTCGCCCTCCGCGGCCCGCCGGAGCCGCCGCGCCCGCAGGAGGCGCCTCTGCGAGGTTCCAGACCACACGTTTGACGCCGCCCTCGCTGGAGAGATCAATGCGCCGAACTTCACGACCCGCTTCGTCGCTGATGGCAATCGCCCACTGCGTGCCAGCGGGCGCTGCATCACGAAGGTGATACGTCAGGATCGCGCCGTAGGGAGGATTGGGCGCACGCCAATCGCTCTGCGCCGCGCGAATCTGATTCTTGGTGTTGAACTGGTAGGCATGGCGCATCGGGAACAGCTGCGCTTCCTGAGCCAGGCTCTGTGCCGACACACCTCGGAGGGCGCTGTAGTCGTCGAGCACGTAGAAGCTGCGGCCAAAGGTCCCCAGCACGAGGTCGTTTTCGCGCTTCTGCACGTCCATGTCGCGCACCTGGACGGTGGGCAGTCCGCCCTTGAGTTGCACCCAGTGCGTGCCGCCGTCTGCGGTAAAAAACAGTCCGTATTCAGTGCCGAGGAAGAGCAGATCCGGGTTCACATGATCTTGAACGATCGACCACGCCGGATGGCGGGCCGGCAGGTTTCCTGTGACCGACGTGAAGGTGCGCCCACGATCGGTGCTGCGCGCGACGTACGGTTTATAGTCGCCTCGCTGCCAGTTGTTGAGCGTGACAAACACCACGTTGGAATCCTTGGGCGACGCCATGACGTCAGCCACGTACGTGTATTTGGGCACGCCCGGAAAGTCCTCGGTCTTGCGCCACGTGGCGCCGCCGTCTTCGGTGACCTGCAACAGTCCATCGTCGGTGCCCGCATAGATGAGCCCCGAGAGCAGCGGCGACTCGTCCACTGACACGACGTTGCTGAGCGCAGTAGTCGCACGGTTGAATCCGACCGTCGTGGCGCGATCCCACTGCTTGCCCATGATCGGCACTTCGGCCGCGTCCAGCTGCCGTGTCAGGTCGGGACTGATGCGCAGCCAAGAGTCGCCGCGGTCTTCCGAACGGTAGAGGAAGTTGGTCGCCCACAGCAGGCTCTTCGGGTTGTGGGGGCTGACGATATACGGCGCGTCCCAGTTGGCGCGTTCGTTCGGAAAACCGCCACCCCCGCGACCGCCTTCGGCTGCGGTCGTGATCGGTGTGCCGTCGAGATTGCGTGTGTTGCTTGCGTTGGGCCGAATCGAACGCGACTGTCCGGTGCGCAAATCCAAACGCGTCACGGCGCCGTTCTGCGAGGTCGCGTAGGTGAAGTACGGATCATCGGGATCACTGCGTGTCTGAAAACCGTCACCGCCGCCGGTGATGTAGGAGTCGCTGTTCCGAATCCCTGCGCTATTCTGCGTACGATGCGGCGTGCAGAACGACCCGTTGTCCTGCGTGCCTCCGCACACGGTGTAGAACGGCAACATGTTGTCCACGGAGACGCGGTAAAACTGCGAGATCGGCAGGTTCGTGAAATGCCGCCACGTGCGACCTTCGTCATACGTTTCGTAGAGGCCGCCGTCGTTGCCCAGCACGATGTGATTGCGATCGGCGGGGTTGGGCCAGATGACGTGATGGTCGACGTGGACGCCGGGCGTCGGGAACGCGCGCCATGTGCGGCCGCCATCCGTGCTCCATTCAAGCTGTGTACTCATCGCCCACACGGTGTCAGGGCGAATCGGATCCACGAAAAATTCGTTGTAGTAGCCCGGGTCGTCATTCATGAACCAGGCCTCGCCCTGAGGGACGCCTTCCTGTTGACCACCGCCACGGCCGCCGCCGGGGGCGCGCTTGCCCACACGGGCCCACGTGCCACCGGAGTCATCCGAGCGATAGAACCCACGCTCATCCGCGAGCGCATCGATCATCGCGTAGAGGCGTGAGGGACGCACCTTCGTGTCCACCGCCAGATTGATGCGGCCCATGTCCTTGACCGGCAGCCCGGTCGTCAGCTTGGTCCACGTCTGACCGGCGTTGGTCGATTTGTAGATGCCGCTTTCAGGACCGCCGCCGATGAACTGACCGACCGCCCGCCGACGCTGCCACAGTGCGACATACAGCGTGTTGGGATTGGCCGGGTCGATGACCACTTCGTTGGCACCAGTGTCGGGACTGACTTTCATCAGCTCCCGCCATGTTTTGCCGCCATCGGTGGTTTTGTACAAGCCGCGCTCGCCGCCCGACGACCACAACGGGCCCTGCGCCGAGACGTAGACCACATTGGAATCGCGCGGGTCGATCTGGATGTTGCCGATGTGCTCGGAGTCTGCCAGCGCCACACGCGTCCACGTCATGCCCGCGTCGGTGGACTTGTAGAGCCCGTCGCCCATCATCGAACTGCGCGGGTTGGAGTTTTCACCGGTGCCCAGCCAGACGATGTTGGAATCCTTGGGGTCGACCTTGATGCAGCACAGGTTGAACGAGCCACCGCGATCAAACGTGGACTCCCACGTCACGCCGCGATTGAC
>JBKJTD010000112.1:0-2589 GCA_046590915.1 Vicinamibacterales bacterium | reverse complement strand
GCGGACATGATCGGGCTGACCTATGCCAACACGTACGACTCGCCCGTGGTGGTCACACGCTGCGGCAATTTTTACGGCGGCGGTGACCTCAACTGGAATCGTCTGGTCCCCGGCACCATCCGGTCGGTCATCCGAGGCGAACGGCCGGTGATTCGCAGTGACGGCGAATTTATCCGCGATTATTTTTATGTAGAGGATGGCGCCGCCGCCTACCTGCACCTGGCTGAACGACTCGCAGCCGATCGGACGATCGCAGGCGAGGCGTTTAATTTTTCGAATGAGATTCAGGTGACGGCCAAGGCCCTCGCCGAGCAGATTGTCGCGAAGATGGGCTCGCCTCTGACGCTGGATATCCGGAATGAAGCCGTCCACGAAATCCGGCATCAATATCTGAGCGCCGACAAAGCGCGCACACGCCTCGGCTGGTCGCCTCTGTTTACGCTTGAAGAGGGACTGACTCGCACCATCGCCTGGTATCAGGACTACCTGGTTTGACCCGCCTCCGCACACCGCACTCCGCCCTGTTGGCGCTGGCGGCGTTGCTCGTGGCTGGCGCCGCCGTACGAGTTGTGTATCTCGATGTCCCGCCGATGGACTTCCATCCAACGCGCCAGTACCGCAGCGCGTTGATCGCACGCGCCGCCTCGGACGCCGCCTTGGCACCGCTGTCGGCCGTTGAACGCGGCAACGCCGTGGCGATGGCACAGGCGCAGGGACAGATCGAGCCCGAGTTGATGGAGCCGGTCGCCGCCGCGTTGTACGACATCGTCGGCCGTGAGGACCTGCGCCTGCCGCGCGCAGTCGCCATCATGGGTTGGTTGCTCGCAGCACTGAGCACTTTCTGGCTGGTGGCATTGAGCACCCAATCGAGCACCCAGTCGAGCACCCTTCTAAGCACCTCAATAGTTCTCTTCCTCCCCTACAGCATCGACGCCAGTCGCGCCTTCATGCCCGACCCGTGGATGGTGGGGCTGACGATGGCGGCGCTGGCGCTGGCAATGCGTCATCACGTGTCTCCGCAGGTATGGACGATGGTCGCCAGGGTCGCAGTCGCCGCAGCGGCGCTGTATGTCAAACCCATGGCGGTATTTTTTATCGCGCCCGCGTTCCTGGCGATGGACATCGCGAGGCTCGGCTTGGTGCGCGGCATGGTCTCATCGGCCACATCGCTCCTGGTCATCGTCGCACCTGCGGCATGGCATTACGTGTCGCTGATCAACAGTGGCAACCCGGTGGCGCAGGATCGGTTCTTCACCGAGTTGTGGTCGCGGCCGTCGTACTGGACCGGTTGGATCGCGATGATGACGCGCGTCACCGGCCCGCTCTGGGTGGTGGCGCTGATTGGGCTGGTCCTTGGGCGCGGCCCGCTTCGCCTGATGCTCGCCGCGGCATGGGCCGGGTATGTCGTGATGGGCCTGATGTTCTCCCATCACATTTCCACGCACGACTATTACTCGCTACCGCTGATTCCTCTGGTCGCCGCCTCGATCGCCCTGCTCGTGAGGGTCCCCTCTTCGGAGCGGCCGGGCTTCAGCCCGGCCGTGGCCGTGCCCTGGCCCGTCATGGCAGGCATCGTTGTCGTCTCGATCCTCGCGACGTCGTCGGTCGAGCGCGTTTATGGCAACGTCGAGCGTGCGCGCCAGACGGCGGCTGACTACGAACGCATCGGGCAGTTGACCCGGCACAGCGCGAGAGTGGTGTCGCTGGACGGCGCCTACAGTTATTCGCTCGCGTATCACGCGCGCATCACCGCATCCCAGCTGACGTTGTCTATTGATCGAGCCGTGTCTGCTCTGGCTGGTCGCAGTGACAACACGCTGCTCGCGTCCATCCGGGGACGAGGCGGCGAATATTTTGTCGGCACGGTGCAGGCCGAGCTGGATGCCGAGCAGCCGGCGCGCGCGTGGCTCGACCAGCGGCATGCACTCGTCGATCGAGGCGGCGATCTGAAGGCGTGGCGGTATGTGGTCTACGACCTGACCACTCCGCAGATGTTTGCGGCGCCTACGACAGCCACGCCGACGCCACCATTCGGGTTTATCGATGCGCCCGCACCGGGAGAGATTGTGCTCGGAGACGCGCCAATCGTGGTGCAGGGCTGGGCGCTCGATGATGAGGGCCTCGCCGGAGTGCAGGTTGTCGCGCGCGCCGCTGACGGCCGGGAGTGGCCGCTCGGTCAGGTCTCGCGTGAAAGCGGCCGGCCTGACGTGGCCGCCGCGCATCCGACAGCGAAAGATCTCGACCGCGCCGCCTGGTCATTCATGTTGTTCCCGGAAGACAAGACCCTCGGGCCCGTGACACTCATCTTCCGCGCCGTTGACGTCTTCGGCACATCGACGATCCTCGGCGAAAGACTACTTCGCTGACGTGCGGGGTGCTGGGCTCGTTCTTCAGCGCAGCAGCACTTTGATCTCCCCGCGCAGTCGCAGCCCCACCCACACGATAGGCGCAAAGACGCGCGCCGCCCCGGCGTGTTTCCAAAAGAGCCGAAACGCCGAGCGATGAAACGCGCGAATCGACGGCACGACGTTATGCGCTGACGAAGCCCCGCCCGTGTGGCGCACGGCGCTGGTTGGCACGTAGTGGCAC
>JBKJTD010000024.1:0-17139 GCA_046590915.1 Vicinamibacterales bacterium | reverse complement strand
GTCTTTGACGTCCCTGACGTCGGCGGCAACCAGGCTGGCCTGCAGCGCGCGTTTACGTCGCGAGGCACACCCAACTCCCAGAACGTGCAGTTGGTCAACGGCGTGAACGTGGGCGATCCGGCGGCGATCGGCTTCTCGATGAACTACTACGAGCCCGCCACATTCGAAAACGTGCAGGTGACGACCGGTGCCCAGGACATCTCCATGGGCACGTCGGGGACGCTCATCAACATGGTCACGCGTTCCGGGACGAACCGGTTCGGCGGGCAGGGCGGCGGGTCGTATCAAGGCAAACGGACGCAGTGGGACAATGTGGATGAGACGCTCAAGGCTGCGGGCTTCCGCCCGGAAGCGCAAGCGGTTGACTTCATTTCGAATGCCAACATCCAGGCGGGAGGACCGTTGATTGCCAGCCGGCTCTTTTATTTCGGCAACGTCAACAATCAGCAGACCCACGTGAACGTTCCAGGATTTCCGGCCGTCTCGCCTCCGCAAATTTCGCAACTCCTGTCGGGTAACGACAGGGATTCCACCAAAATCTGGAGCGTCTCCGGCAAGCTGACCTATTCGATGGGCGCGTCAAACCGCTTCGAGAGCTACGGCAACTATCAGTGGTACGACAAGCCCAATCGTGGGGCCGGACCTGCTGTGACGCTGGATTCGAACCCCAAGGAGTCAGACACGTTTTTGATCTCCCAGCTCTCGTGGAACACCGTCGTCACCAACGCCCTGGTGGGCGATACGAAGATTGCCTATAGCAACACGCACTTTCCGTTGACCCAGAAGACTGACCTGCAGTCGATTTTCGACAACGCGACCGGCGTGCGTCTGCGCAATTCGGCGGCGAGCAACCTGATGTTCCGTCGCAGGCTGCAGCTGACATCGAACTGGAACTATTACCTCTCTGAGTTTGTCGGAGGCCGGCACGAGTTCAAGTTCGGCGTCGATCATGGCTACACGCCCGAGGATGTGACGACCACACGCGTGGGCAATGTGAATCTGACCTATCGCAGCGTCGCCGGCACGGCCGCGCAGCCAGCCGGTCCCGGGAACGTGACGATCTTTAATTCACCGACGTTGATCAAGCGTGCGGTGACCAGCACGGCGCTGTATGGCCAGGATATCTACGCCATCGGACGGGTCACGCTCATTGCGGGGGTTCGCTGGGAACGCGTCAACGGCTACATCCCGGAACAGACGCATGAGTCGAGCCAGTATTTTCCAAGCGGCACGACGATCAGCGGCCTCAAGGTTGCGCTCAATACCGGCGGCACGCTGACCACCTACACGGTGCGCGACTCGTTCGACGAGGTGAAGAATGCGCCGCTCTGGAAGAACTTTGCCCCCCGCGTCAGCGGCACCTACGACCTGTTCGGCTCAGGCAAGACTGTGCTCAAGGTGTCGGCCGGCAAGTACTTCGATCAGGTGGGCACCGGCACACCGGGCCCGAACCCCAACGGTGCGGTCAGCCAGACGTACCTGTGGAACGATCTGAACGGCGACCTGGTGTTTCAGCCGGGCAACGCGACCTGGAACGGGTCCCGGTATGTTGGCGGCGAATTCGGAGCGGGGACGGTGACGACGTCGATTCCAAACCCGAACCCGTTTGACCAAAATCGCCGGCGCACGTGGCGGCGGGAGTTCACGGCGAGCGTCGACCATGAACTGTTTCCAGCATTCCGCCTGAGTGCGGCCTATTTCAATCGCCGTGAATTTGATACCTACGGCAACGTGGACGGCGACATCAACAGATGGGACGAGATGTTCTCTGCCGTGCAGGCGACCGACCCTGGCCGGGACGGCATCGTCGGCACCTCCGACGACACTCCGATCACGGTGTATTCGCTCAATCCTGGATTCACGCTTGTGACCGATCTCCCAATCAATGATGACCGCCTGGGCGTGAAGTACAACGGCGTCGAAGTCGTCGCCACCAAGCGCTACGGTAATGGCACGACTTTGCTGGCCGGCTACACGTATTCGCGTGAAACGGTGGAGCGCACAAGCCTGGAAAATCCGAATGCCGCGCGCGTCAACGCAGACGGTGTCAGCGGCGGACGTCGCCATAACTTCAAGGCGAGCGGTTCAGCCACGTTGCCTTATCGCATCGTGTTTGGCGCCAACTTCCTCATGTCATCCGGGCAGCCCATCACCCGCACCGTATCGATTGGCGGCTGCACGGTGACAATCACCACCGGGTGCCTGCGCCAGGGGGCGCAGACGGTGAATGCCGAACCGCGCGGCAGCGTGGAATTGCCGGGCCGCTATCAGGTCGACCTTCGCCTCGGCCGCCTGTTCAATGTCAATGGACAGCGGTTTGAAATTGGTGTGGACGCGTACAACCTGTCCAACGCCAACACCGTGTTCGCCGTGCGGACAGGGACTGGGCGCACCAACATCCGGTACGCCAACGACCCGACCAAACCCGTGACACAGATCGCGACCTTCAATTCGCCGACTGGGGCGTTGGGGCCACGCATCATCCGGTTCAACGTCACCTACTGGTTTGGCGGCGGCGGCAGCGCAGCCGGCAGACGATAGTCCTGGCCGGAGGCACAGAGGCGCGGACGAAGGTTGAGCCTTCTCCAGCCTCTGTGCCCCAGGCAGTGGCAGAATAGGCCGCATGCGAACCGCTGCGGCCTTCTGTGTAATCGCGCTCACGGGCGTGGGTGTCTGGGGCCAGGCCGCCGGGGGTCCTGCTCACGATCAACTATCGCCTGCGCCAACACTCGTCACCCAGTTCGAAGGCCTCGGCGTCGGGTTTGAAGGCCCGCAGGGGCCATCCACCGGACGCAACCCGTCCGACAACAGCCTCGCAGTTGGACCGCGCCATGTGATGGCGTCGGTCAACACACGCATGGCTGTCTGGGACAAACAGGGCAAGGTGTTGTGGGGCGCCGTGCCCAACAACACGGTGTTTGCCGGCTTCGGCGGCGCGTGCGAGGCGCGCAACAACGGCGACACGGTGGTGCGGTACGACCAGCTCGCCAACCGCTGGCTGATCGTGATGCCGATTTTTCGCCGTGGTGACGCCCGCCCCGATCAGCCCCCCGTGCCGAAGGCGTCCGACCGGGCGATTGTCAGTACGCCCGGCGTCGCCGGACAACCGGGCCGCGCCGCACGAATGCCAGTGCCGGCGTTGGCACCTACGCCACCCACGCCACCCTCCGCACCGCCGGCCCCGCAGCCAACGGGCCCCTACTCGATGTGCTACGCCATCAGCGTGACCGATGATCCGCTCGGCGAGTATTACCGCTATGAATTCCTGCGGCCCCTGTTTCCCGACTATCCACGCCCTGCCGTGTGGCCCGACGGGTACTACGTGCCGACCAGCACGGGTGATGAGGTCATCGAAAAACATGCCTGTGTCGTCGATCGTCAGCGCATGCTCCGCGGAGAGCCGGCCACCGAGCAGTGCATCATCGTCGACGGCGTGAACTTCCTCAACAACGCCGATCTCGACGGCACTCGCCTGCCGCCCGCCGGCGCGCCCAATCCCATGCTGGCCACCGGCGGATCACAGCTCAAGGGGGATGTGGACGACGATGGCGTGTATGTGTGGAATTTTCATGTGGATTGGCAGGACCCGTCTAAGACGAGGCTGACGCCGGCCGCGAAGATTCCAGTGGAGCCGTACCAGTATTTGTGTGCAGGGCAACTGACGCGTTGTGTGCCGCAGCCGGGCACCGAGATGCGACTTGACGCGCAAGGCGACAAGTTGATGGCGCGTGTGGTGTATCGCAATGTGGCGAGTGGCGGTGTGACGCATGAGTCTGTTGTCGCCGTGCATTCGGTGAACACCGAGGCCGGTGCCGGCGGGGTGCGGTGGTACGAGTTCCGGATCACTCAGGACCGTTCGCTCCGGCTTCACCAGCAGGGCACACACGCGCCCGATGGCGCGTACCGGTGGATGGGCAGTCCCGCGATGGACCGCTTCGGCAACATCGGGATTGGGTACTCCTTCGGTGGCAGCCCACACTTTGCGGGCCAGCGTGTTGCGGGTCGGCGCGCCACTGATCCGCTCGGCACGCTCGGCTTGCGCGAAGTGGTGCTCGCCACGGGGGAGGGTGCGCAAACCTACGGGCTCCGGTGGGAGGACTACTCGCAGACGGCCATCGACCCCGTCGACGACTGCACGATCTGGTATGTCGGCGACTATTACCGCAAAGGTGCGGAGAATTATTCCTCACGTATCGGCGCCTTCCGCCTGCCGCCGTGCGGTGAGCCCGGCATCACCGCTCCGCTCGCGTCGTCATTTACGTCGTGAACGATAGGCGCGCCGTATGCGGGTAAGAGTACGGGCAAAGTACGGAAGGTTCTTCCTTCCATTTAGTACATCAGTCCACAGCCCGGAAAAATCCCAATGAATTTCGCCATCTGAACTCTGGCACCTCCATTGCACTGGGTCCGGGCGTTCCCCCCTTCGGGCGGGTTGCCCGAGAGCAACAGTGCGGCGCTGAGTGCGCCAAGACATGGAGCCAGCCCATGCGAGCTACGCGTTTGTCGTTGTGTGTCCTCGTTCTTCTCGCGGCCCTCGGAACACTTCGTCCCGCGGCACCCGCCCTTCAAGCCCAGGCGACGACCAGTCAGAAGCTCGACGCGGCGCTCGTCAGGCAAATCAACGAATCCCTTCCCGGTACACCCATCGAAGTCGTTGTCACCTTCTCAGATATTTCCGCGGCGTCGCGCGTGCAGGCTCTCGCATCACGTTTTTTTCAGATGCAGGCGCTGCCAATGGCCGGCGCAGTGCTCACGCCTGAGCAGATCCGCAATATCGCCGAGTGGCCCGAGATCTACAGCGTCGCGCTTAATGCGCCGCTGCAGTATTTCCTGCGCGAATCCGTGCCCGTGGTCAAGGCCGATCAGGTGTGGCGCGCCTACGGTCAGACCGGCGGCAACGTCACGGTTGCCGTCGTCGACAGCGGCACCGACGGCACGCATCCCGACCTGCCGATGCAGTCGAAGGTGATTCAGAACGTGAAGGTGATTCCATTCGGGCTGTCTCAGGAGAATGTCATTCTCACCGATACCTCGTCGGGCCACGGCACCCACGTCTCCAGCACGATCGGGGGCAACGGCGCAGCATCGAGCGGTTATTACCTCGGCGTGGCGCCCGACGTGAAGCTCGTGGGCCTGGGCGCCGGTGAAGGCATCGCGATTCTGACTGCCGTCCAGGCGTACGACTGGATCCTTCAGCACCACGCCGAATACAACATCCGGGTCGTCAGCAACTCATGGGGCTCGACTGGCGGCGAAATCAACTTGCGCAATCCGATCGCGATCGCCACGCTTGAGGCGTACAAGCGCGGGATTCTCAGCGTGTTTGCCGCCGGCAACGACGGCGGCTACGACGTGATGAATCCGTATTCGCTGCCGCCGTGGGTGCTGTCAGTGGCCGCGGGCAAGAAGGATGGCGTGACCCTCGCGGACTTTTCGTCACGCGGCAAAGACGGGGACTACTTCAAGCACCCCGACATCACGGCGCCCGGTGTGGACATCATTGCCGCGCGTGCTCGCACGGTCGGCATCACCGCAACGGACGTGTTTCCGAATCCGGTAAATCCGGCCTGGACAGCCTCGTACACGTCGATGAGCGGCACCAGTATGGCGACGCCGCACGTCTCCGGCGCGGCAGCGCTGCTGCTGTCGAGCAATCCGCAGCTGTCGCCGGACCAGGTGATGGATGCGCTGCTGTCGACGGCGACATTTCTGCCCAAGTATGCCCTGCACGAAGCCGGCTATGGGTACATGGACGTCCTGGCCGCTTTCGAGGCGAGCCGCTTGATGACCGGCAACTTGCCGGCATTTCTCGCCGGCAGCCAGATGCACACAGACGCCGAAGTGCTCGGCTTCGATCCGACTACGACCACGTCCTTCGATGAGTACTCGTTCACCGGTTTCAGCGCCGTGGCCGCCACCGGCACCGCACCGATCGACATTCCCTTCAGTGTCCCGCAAGGCACGCTGTACGTGGACGCCAGGCTGACGTGGACGCCTTCGCAGCTCGACGCGTTCGACTTGGAGGTGCTCGATCCGCAGGGTAACCTCAAGGTGAGCAGCGGCAACAGTGTCGACTCCGGCGAGGCGGTGTTCTTTGTTCCGAATACGTTCGGCAGTTACACGCTTCGCATCCTGCCCTTTGCCGGCGTAGCGGCGGAGTACACGGCGAACATAAAGGTCGCGTACGGTACGCCGCCCGCATCGGGTCCGACATCGCGCCCCCCCGCTTACGACGTATATCTGGGTGTCGCGGGCGTCTACAAATCCTACGTCGCCGCCGGTCTCGTCACGGATGCGTTCCGAAGCGGCGACACTGGTTTCATCGTGTTCAACGTCGCGGCCGCCAACGGTACGCCGATGCCAGGTCAAGCGGCGAATCTGCGGGCGATCTACACGGACCGTCGGGGCGCCGTCGTGCGTGTGGACAGCGCGATCCGGGATCGTGCCGCCGGCGAATACCAGACATCATTCGACACCCGCACCGCCGGATGGAACGCCGGTCCGATCACCGTGTCATTCGCGTGGCAGGGCGCCGGCACCATGCGCGCTCTCAGCACCGGTTTCACGCTGAACTCGCTGGCGACGACGTTGCAGACCAGCGGGACACAATTTAGTGCGGGCCAGTCGATCGCGTTCAGCGGTACGGTGGCGCAGGTCACGACGCTCGCGACGGGCACGGTGGAGACCACGCCGCTGGCCGGCTCGACCGTGACGCTGACGCTGCTCGATTCCAGCGGACAGACCCTCGGTTGGGCGCAGACGACCTCGAATCTCCAGGGCCATTATTCCGGGGCGATCACGGCGCCTGTATCAGCGCGAGGCCAGGTCACGCTTGTGGCTGAAAGTGCCTACCAGGATCCGGCGACTGTGCTTGGGACGAAGGAATGGTACGGGCGCGCCGCGGCGACCTTGAAGTTCCCTGGCAACATTGCGCCGGTGCTCTCGCTGTCGGCCACGCCCGATGCGGATCGGAAAGCGTCGGGCTCGTTCCTGATGGCGATTGATGCCAGTGTCACTGATGCCGACGGGACAGCCGATGTCACGTCGATCACGCTGACGCTGGTCGATGGGAAGGGACGGCTGCTGGGCCGCTGGCTGAAGGCCGACTTCTCTGCAGCCGACGGCCAGAGCTGGACGTTCGCGCGTGTGCCGCGCATGACCGGTCAGGCCCCGTGGACGCTGACGCTGAGCGCCGAAGACAGCGCGGGCCACGCCGTCACGACAAGCAAGACAATCAAGTAGGACGAGTTGCCGCGGCAGCCGGAGCGTGGCTGTCACAGGGAAGTGATCGGATGCCCGATCACTTCCACGTCCGGAGTGGCGGCCATCATTGGACACCGGGTAATGTTTCGGCATGCCAAGCCGTATTGCCCTCCTGCTGGTTGTCGTTGGCCTCGCCGAAGTGGATTGGCCCATCAAAAACGGGGTTCAGGCGCAGCTCACGGAAATTGTCCCCACGCCGGGGATGGTGATCACGTCGAGCGTTCGGGTGAAGGCCGGCACGTATCGACTGCCTGGTCGTGAGGGTGCCGCGGCCATCACCGTGCGCGGGGCGAACATCATCGTCGACATGACCGAAGTGGTGCTTGAAGGCGGGGAGCCGTTCGCGGATCCGGATGGGTACATCGGAATCGGCATCGAGATTGACGGCGGGGATCACGTCACGCTCAAGGGCGCGACGGTCCGCGGTTACAAGACCGCGATCCTCGCGAGGAAATCGCCGTTCCTGCATCTAACGGCAAACGACCTCAGCTACAACTGGAAGCAGCGCCTGTGGTCCGGCATCGAGAAAGAGAGTCTCGTCGACTGGATGTCGTACCACGACAACGAGAAGGACGAATGGCTGCGCTTTGGCGCGGCCATCTATCTCTCGGAGTGTGACGACGCAGAGATCAATCACAATCGCGCGATTCAGGGACAGAACGGATTGATGATCACGCGCTCGGCGCGCCTGAAGATCTGGAACAACACGTTTTCGTTTCTCTCGTCGGTCGGTCTCGGCATGTATCGCACGACCGACAGCATGGTCGCCCATAACAAACTCGACTACGCCGTGCGTGGCTACAGTCATGGTTTCTATTTTCGCGGGCAGGACTCCACGGGCATCCTGATGTATGAACAGTCGAGCCGCAATACGTTTCATCACAACTCGGCGACACACGGGGGTGACGGATTGTTCCTGTGGGCGGGGCAGTCCACGATGGATACGGGGCAGGGTGGCGCCAACGACAATCTGTTTTACGGTAACGATTTCAGCCACGCGGTTGCCAATGGCATTGAAGCGACATTCAGCCGCAATCGGTTCATCAACAATCGGATCGAGGACTGCTGGCACGGCGTCTGGGGTGGCTACAGCTTTGACTCCGTGTTCGAAGGGAACACCTTCGCCAACAACGACGAGGCGATCGCCATCGAGCATGGCCAGAACATCCAGATTCGGCACAACACGTTTCGCGGCGACAAAGTCGCGCTCCGACTCTGGGCGAATCCGACGCAGGATCCCAACTGGGGCTATCCCAAAACGCGCGACACCCGCAGCCGAGGCTACGAAATTATCGGCAACAAATTCGACACGCACGGAGTCGTCTTCGACCTGACGCGGTCGTCGAACCTGCAGGTGTCGATGAACAGCACCACGGGTACCATCGGAGCGCTCATCAAAGGTGGCGTTGACGTATTCAACGTGACCTACGACGGTCCACTTGAGGGCTTTGATGGACCACCACCAGCGACTCCAGCACCGACTCCGCTGCCCAACGGCATGGACGCCATGATTCCCGCAGGCGCTCCCCGCGGCCGATCAACGATCATCGTCGACGAGTGGGGCCCATACGACTACAAGTCACCGAAGGTGTGGCCGACAGGGAAGGCGACGGACCGCCCGTTGAAACTTCGTGTGCTGGGCCCGAAGGGCAAGTGGAGGCTCGTGTCGGCTCGTGGCGGTGCGTCCAGTGCAAAGGCGGGGGAAACCGGCACCGAGATGGTTGTTACTCCGACTGCAGGCAGTACAGACCTGCGCCTCGAGTTTGAATTCGTCGGCGAAGAAGTCGTCGACCCGCGCGGTCGCCGCACGCCGGCGGGGCAGCCTCATCGGTTCGTGTATGAACTGTTCGAACCGGCGATCGCGTGGAAGACGCAGTGGTGGACGTGGGCAGAGACCGCCGATCCCCTGAAAGCCCCCGAGGCGTTCGCGGCGCGCCTGCGCGAGACGCCGACCCTGTCAGCGACGGTGCCGAGGTTCGACCTGATCAGCGGCCGAACGATGGTGGACGGCCTGCCCAACGACCGGCTGGCGTTGCGCGCCGAAGGGGAGGTGCGCCTCCCTGCGGGAGACTACGACCTTGTCACCATTACAGACGATGGCATCCGGGTGTGGGTGGACGACAAACTCGTGTTGGACCGGTGGGATATCCACGGCTCGACCATCGATCGCATTCCCCTGACCGGCGGCCGTCACAGAATCAGACTCGAATACTTCGAAGCGACCGGCTGGGCCGAATTGAAGCTGCGGTTTGTTCGACGTCAATTCACACCGAAGCCGCTGGACTGAGGGAAACCGAAGGAGGCTCTTCTCCCAGCCTCCATGTCTCGTTGTGATCCTTATGGGGCGATGGGAATCGGCTAAGATCTGACGGTCTATGCTGGAAATGCTCACGTCTCCGGAGTTACTGGTCGCCCTGCTTACGCTGACGGTCCTTGAGATCGTCCTGGGTGTAGATAACGTCATCTTTATTTCGATCCTCTCGGCCAAATTGCCGAAGGAGATGCAGCAGCGGGCACGGCGCGTCGGCCTGATGGGCGCGATGCTCATGCGCATTGCGCTGTTGTTTTCGTTGTCGTGGATGGCACGGTTGACCAACCCGCTGTTCAACCTGATGGGCCACGACTTTTCCGGCCGTGACTTGATCCTGCTTGGCGGCGGCCTGTTCCTGCTCGCCAAGGCCACGTATGAGATCCACGACAAACTCGAAGGCGAGGAAGGTCATGGCTCCGGCAGAGTGGCCGCCACCTTCGCCAGTGTGATCACCCAGGTCATGATTCTGGATATCGTCTTTTCACTCGACTCCGTCATAACCGCCATCGGCATGGCCGACAACCTCTGGGTCATGGTCACGGCCGTCATCCTGGCGGTGTTGGTGATGTTGCTGGCCGCGGATTCGATCAGCAACTTTGTCGAGGCACATCCGACTGTGAAGATCCTGGCGCTGTCGTTCCTGATTCTGATCGGGATGTCGCTAGTCGCCGACGGTTTGGGTCAACACATCGGCAAGGGCTACATCTACTTTGCGATGGGTTTCTCGGTGTTTGTCGAGATGATCAACATCCGCATCTACGACAAGCGGAAAGGGAAACCGGTGGAATTGCGGCATTCGTATTCGGAAATAAAAGCCAAGGGCTAGAAGCGGCGCACCAGTCCCAGGGTGACGATGAACTGGCGGGTAAGGCCGCTGCCTGTGAAGGTGGTAAAGGTTGACGCCAGTGACGGCGTGAGCGAAGACACCGCCGACGCCTGATTGCTGAACTGCAGGCCGGGCGATGTCGCGGTGGGGAGCGTGGCTGGAGTGCCACCGATCGTCACAAACGGTTTTGTCTGGATCCGCGTGGTGGCTCCGTTCGAGGCCAGATGGGCGCGCACACCCAGACGAAGACCGGTCGTCGATGTCACGTCGTACGTGGCACTCAGCCCGAGCAGCCCGAGCAGCACGGATTCGGGTTCTTCATACGAAATGTTCACCTCGTCGCGCTCTGAGAAGGCCGACGTGCCGAACAGATTGAATTGATAGCGACCGATCAGGCTCACCTGCGCGGCGGTGCCGCCCCGCAGCTGCACGCCGCCGCCGAGGGTGCCGGCTGCACTCCACCGCGCCCCTCGCACCAGAGTCTTGCTGACCGTGCCGAGGATGCGCGTCTGGCTGTGCGCACTTGATGGCGCGGTGATGTCCGAGGTCACGACCAATCCGCTGATGGGTGCCGTGCCGAGGAGTTGTTTAAACGCGGCGGTGAACGTGTTGTTGGCGGCGGTGAGCGAGGCCATGGTCGCGTCGGATGGGGTCAGACCACCGCGGCCCCGTTCGATGGACAACTCGAGGGCCACTGTCGGCGTGAGATACCGACCGAGTCGCACCCCAAACATCCCCCGCGCACCGCTGCTCGAGGGGCTCGAGCGCAGGATGTCATCGATCGGCGTCATGGCGGCGAAGGGCTGCCCCGTGACTTGAGTGAACCGCGCCGCGACCTGATTGAACAGGAGGGCGCCGTCGCCAAACCGCCACGACGCATGCGCGCGACTGGTGCCGCCACTGGCCATGGTGAAGCCAGCGCCGGCCGGAAACTGCGCGGTGGACTCCCCGGCACTGCCGCGCGACTCCTGCGCGCCTCCCCCATAGACCTCGAGGGTCCACCGACGGGCGGCCGGCGCGGGGGAGTCCTGGGCCCGGACCGCGGCAGGCGCGAGCAGGGTCAACGCAGCGAGGGACAGTTGGGCGCACAAACGTGTCATAGTGTCGGGCAAAACTATGACACGAATTCCTGCCGCCCTTCGAAGCAGCGTGCTGGCGGTCTGCGCGCTGTTGTTGATTGAGACGCTGATGCCCGAGCAGCGCGTCTATGCCTTGGTCAATCCGCTTGTGGAACTGGAAGCGGGCCTGCAAACACCCGCGAGTTCTCGCGCGGCCGATCCCGCCGTGCTCCGGTCGCGGCTGGTGAGCGTCAATGTGGACGCACTGCCCGTTCCCCCCGCCAACGCCTTTTCGCGCCCGTCGGTAGTGCCCCCGCGTCAACAGGCGCTGACGCTCGAACTGTTTCCGGATGTGTTTGTCGCAGCGACTTTTGACCGATTTGATCCCAACCCCACCGGCGTGACGTGGGTGGGTAAGGTGGCTGGCGATGGGCGGAGCAGTGTCACGCTGGTCTACGGCCAGGGTGTGCTCACCGGGAGCGTGCTCACCGCCGGCGGTGCATTCACCATCCGCCCAGCCGGCAACGGGGTGCACGTGATTGCCGAAGTGGATCAGGCGCGGCTGGCCAGGGAAGCAGACCCGATTGCCGTCACCTACTCGGCCACTGAGCTGGAAGCCGCCTCCGACGTCGTTTCTCGCGACACGGCCGGCGTCATCGACGTGATGGTGGTGTACACCCCACTCGCCCGGACCCACGCCGGCGGGCAGACCGCCATTGAGCAATTGATTGCGACGGCAGTGAGCGAGACCAACACGTCCTACGCCAACAGCGTGGTCACGCAACGGATTCGACTGGTGCATACCGCGCTGGTCGACTACGCGGAAGTCAGCAATTTCGGCACGAGCCTCGCGGCGCTGCGCGCCGGCACCGGCGCGGGCCTGGAAGGGGTCGCGTCTTTGCGCAATCAGTACGCGGCCGACCTGGTCATGATGCTCATCCACCCGATGGCGCCCAGTGCCTGCGGCATCGCCTACGTCCAGAACTCGGTATCGGCGGCCTTTGCGTCAGCAGGCTTCAGCGTGACCGACACCGCGTGCATGAGTCCCGGCTTTACGTTTGCCCACGAACTTGGCCACAACATGGGCGCACATCACGACTGGTATGTCTCGACGAGTCAGTTGCCGTATCCCTACGCCCATGGCTACGTGAACCCGGCGCTGGGCCACCGGTGGCGTTCGATCATGGCGTACAACGACCGCTGCAGCGAGCAGGGGTTTTCCTGCCGGCGCCTGCTGGCGTGGGCCAACCCCGATCAGTTCATCAATCCGTACTGTGAGTTCGGCAGCGGCTTCGTGTGCAATCAGTCACTCTGGTACGTCCCAGGCGTGCGGATGGGCGTGCCGTCAGGCACGCGCGCCACGTGCCAAATCGGCCAGCTCACGTCCACCGAATGTGACGCCGATGACCGGCGCGCGCTCAACAACACAGCACTCACGGTGGCCAACTTCCGCGAGTCGCTGACCGCCTCACAGTCGCGCAGGCACTAACCCGACTGTACCGAACAGTTCAGGCCCACTCGCCCGCACGTGGGACGATGGCCACATGCGCCGTTTTCTGACCATCGCGATCACCGCCGCAGTGACGATCCTGCTGACGGTGCTGTTTCTCAATCTCCAGGCCGGCGAACGTCACATCCGCTACGAGATGGCGCACACGTTTGCGGTGGACGACGCGGCTTTTGAGCGCACCATGGACGTGGTCCTTGGTCCGGCCATTCTGGCCGGCAACAGCGTCACGGCGTTGCAGAACGGCGATCAAATTTTCCCCGCGATGCTGGACGCCATCCGTGGTGCGCAGCAGAGCATCACGTTTGAAACCTACATCTACTGGTCGGGAACCGTGGGTCAGTGGTTTGCTGATGCACTGAGTGAACGTGCTCGAGCGGGCGTGAAGGTTCACGTACTGCTTGATTGGGTCGGTGCCGGCAAACTCGACGAGGCCCAGCTTGAGTCCATGAAGGCGGCCGGCGTGGATGTGGCGCTGTACCGACCCTTGCGCTGGTACAACGTTGCCCGGATGAACCAGCGGACCCACCGCAAGCTGTTGGTGGTGGACGGCCGCATCGGCTTCACCGGTGGGGTCGGCGTGGCCGATCACTGGCTGGGGCACGCGCAGTCGCCCGAGCATTGGCGCGAATCGCACTATCGAATCGAGGGGCCGGCGGTGGCGCAGATGCAGACGGCGTTTCTCGACAACTGGGTGAAGACCAAGTCGATCGTACTGTTGGGAGAACGATATTTTCCGCCATTGTCGTCCGCAGGGGAACTGCCCGCGCAGATGTTCAAGAGTTCCAGAGGCGAAGGCAGCGAGAGCGTGCGCCTCATGTATCTGCTGTCGATTGCGTCGGCGACGAAACACATCCGGCTGCAGGCGGCCTACTTCATTCCGGACTCCCTGGCGGTCAAGACCTTTGTGGCGGCGCGGGCACGCGGCGTCCGGGTGGAAATCATCGTCCCCGGGCCCGTGACCGATGCCGCCATTGTTCGCAGCGCCAGCCGCTCGCGTTGGGCGGAACTGCTCGACGCCGGCGTCGAGATCTATGAGTTTCAACCCACCATGTACCACTGCAAAGTGCTCATCGTGGACGACCTGTGGACGTCGGTCGGGTCCACCAACTTCGACGATCGGTCATTCCGGCTCAATGATGAGGCGAATCTGAACATCTACGATACGGGGTTCGCCGTCGCGCAGGCGCTGGAGTTCGAAAAAGACAAGGCCAGGTCACGGCTGATCACCCGAGCAGAGTTCAAGGACCGTTCCGCTGCAGGCAAACTGCTCGATCAACTTGCGGGGATGCTCCGTCGCCAACTGTGAACCGCTCGGCATGAGATAGGTAGTTCTTGCGTCACTGTCGACATCTCGCGTTCGACGCCCTCGAAAAAAGGCCCGGTCGGAACTGGCCTCATTCTTGAAGAGGAAAAGGCGAAAGAGGTTTCCTATGAAAAAAATTACGTCGGCCGTCGCGCTGACCAGCTTGTTGACACTCGGGTTCACTGCAACCCCGCTGACCGCGGCTGAGTTGCCCGATAGCCAGGCTCGGCCCGCTCAGAATCAGGGGCAGTTCCGGTCTCAGCTTACCGACCGGCAGCTCCAAGTCATTCTCACGAGGATCCGCACAAACTCGGAGTCCCTCATGCGGACGATTGAGGGCAATCCGCCTCGCGGCCGGGGCCGTGGTAATCGCGCCCGGCAGACCGATGATGTGACGTACCTGATTGATGACCTCGTCCAGGCGAGTGGGCACCTGAGCGACCACGTCACACGTCGTGAGGCCACACGTACCGACGTGGACGACCTGCTGAGCCGTGCGCACGCGGTCGATGCCGCGCTGACGCGCACGCCGGCATCGCGGGCCGCACAGTCGGCGTGGACCAACATCCGCCGCGACATCGATCGTCTCGCGGATGCGTATTCTGTGAACTGGGACTGGCAGAATCCCCAGTATCCCGGCATCCCCGGCTCGGGCGTGTATCAGCGGCTGACGGGCACCTATGAACTGGACCCGTCACGAAGTGATGACCCCCAGCGCGTGATTGATACGGCTCTGCGCACCATCCCGACGAGCAACCGCGCGCGGGCGCGACGTCAGCTCGCCGACGGGCTCGAGCCGCCGACCATGTTGGCCATTGATCGCAACGAACGCCGCGTCACGATCTCCTCGTCGCTGGGTTCACAGGTGACGTTTGAAGCTGATGGCCAGACCCGCGTCGACCCAGGGCCGGCTGATCGTGCATTGACGACACGGGCCACACTCTACGGCGACCAGCTGGAAATCATGACCACCGGTGCCGCGAATCTGGACTACGCCGTGACATTCGAGCCGCTCGCCGGCGGTCAGGACCTGCAGGTGACCCGTCGGCTCTACAACGACGCGTTGTCGCAGCCCGTCACTCTGCGGACGGTCTATCGCCGCACGGCGGAAACGGCTGACTGGGGTCTGAGCGATCGGAACACTCCGTCGAGCGTGCAGACGGAAGGCAACCTGGTGCCCGACGGCCTCTCGATCGTGGCGAGACTCGAGCAGAACGTGAATCTCGAGAATGCCCGCGACGATGACCCCATTACGCTGGTGGTGCGCAATGCTCCGCGACCGGAGCTTGAGGGCGCGACCATTGAAGGCTATGTGCGGACGTCCAAATCGAACGCCAATCGCGGCGTCATCATTCGCTTCGACCAGATCCGTCTGCGGAACGGACGTTACTCGGACTTTGATGGCGTGATCGAGAAGATGGTCGGTCCCAACGGGCAGGCTGTGCGGTATGACGGCGAGCAGTCAACCGCCGGCGACGGTCAAACCCGGCAGGCCGTTGAGCGTGGCGCGATTGGTGCCGCGGTTGGCGCGATTGTCGGCGCGATTCTCGGTGGCGGAAAAGGGGCGGCCGTGGGCGCCGTGGTTGGCGGCGGTGGTGCTGCGGCAACGGTGCTCATGGGTGAGGCGGGCCAGACGCAGCTCCTGCGCGGCACGGAGTTCACCATTCGCTCGCGCGTTCAGTAGGACGACTTTCTCAAGAGGGGCAGCCGGGCGTGGGCCCGGCTGCCCCTTGTTGTGGATCCTCCTACGCCTCAGGCGTGGTTTGTTGCAAGTGTTCGCGACGCGCCTTGCATCGCGCACCTTTCTCCGGCTCGCAGCCACAGTCCCCGTCGTCTTTCACCGCGCCGCAGTCCTGGCACACCAGGCGGGCGTGGCAGAGGACGTGGTTCACGCCGTAGCGGCGGCCCCACATGTCGGTTTCGTTGAAGTTGAGCGAGTCGGTGTGGGTGACCTCACGCTTCCAGTTGTGGTGGGCCCATTCCAAGTTGAGGAAGTGTTGCGTGCAGCTCATGACTGCCTCCTTCCGCCAGTGTGCGCCTCTGGTGTGATCGCGTCAATCACGACAGGAATGGTCGGCATGTCGTCGGCGCCATAGTGGCCAAGCGCCCTTGCGCTCCCGCCACCGGCCGCACACACTCAGTAGGTATGACGGCTGACATTGTCTTGCGCGACGGCACGACGCTGCACCTCCGTCCGGCGACATCCGCAGATGTCGCAGCCCTGCCGGCGACGTTTTTTGTTCAGACGCGACTCCATGGCCAGTGGCTGAAGGACCTTGGTCTGGATGACGCGGCCCCTGCCCGTGTCGTCGTCGGCGGCGTTGGGGGGCACCTGCAGGTGGTGGCCGGGTACCGACTGCGGCCGGGCGCACCCAGCAGGGCTGAAGTCGCGATCGCCGTGGCCGCGGGATTCAAGGGCCGAGGGATCGGCACCCGAGTCCTCGAACTACTCGCCGATGACGCGCGGCAGACAGGCGTGACGGTATTCGAGGCGTGGGTGGCACGCGACAATCGCAGCGTGGTGGAACTCTTCTCGTCCTCGGGGTTCGCCGTCTCAGAGCATGCCGACGTGACGCCCGAGGTCCTGCATGTATCTCTCGATCTCGATCAGACATCGATGTTCCTCGACCGGAGTGCCGCCCGTGCGCGCACGGCGGCCGCCGCGTCAATGCGGCCGTTTTTTGAACCGCGTGGCGTCGCGGTGATTGGCGCCAATCGCCAGCGTGGACGGATCGGCAGCGAGATCCTCCACAACTTGATCGACGCAGGCTGCACGGTCCCGGTGTACCCGGTCCACCCGCAGGGCGGCGAGATCTCGGGACAACGGGCCTATGCACGGGTCATCGACATTCCCGGCGTCGTGGACCA
>JBKJTD010000400.1:0-7810 GCA_046590915.1 Vicinamibacterales bacterium | reverse complement strand
AGTGTGTGCGAGGCCGTGCTTCGAGCACTGCTCGGAGCACGCCTCGAGCACCCCTTGAGCACCCCCATCAGTAACTCCGCTCAAGAGCTCCGCGACCTCAACTGGCGCCGTGAGGGCACCCGCCAGGTCGAAACGGTCATCGACGCCGAGCGCTTCATAGAGCAGATTGGTTTTGCCGCCTGCCTGACTGACTCGCGCAGGCCTGGGCCGTCGCTGTATGTGGCGGTGTGTGGGCGTCGCGACGCGGTGATGCCGCGCAACGTGCAGAAGGATCCCGAGGCTTCGCAGACATGGCTGCTCAAGGATGACCTGGTACGCCGCGGCAAGGTCTACTACGGGAAGTTGCCACGCGGCAGAGCCATGTTCATCGCGCCACGGATGATTTCTTGGTTTCACGCGGTGTGGGGTGTGCGGCGCGCGGAGGAGCGCACGCGCCTCAGTAAAGACGCGCAGGCGATCCTCGCGGTGCTCCGCAAAGAGTGGGAGATGGCCACCTCCGACCTGCGTGAAGAATCCGGTGTGATCGATCGCAAGGCCTTCACCAAGGCGATCGATGAACTTCAGGCTGCGATGATCGTGGTGCCGAGTGAGGTGGTGTACCTCCCGAGGTTCACCTACATCTGGACGCTGGCAGTGGGGCGGTTTCCTGATCAGTTGCGCAAGCGCGTGAACCGCGATGTGGCCTTACGCGAAATCGCGCGGTGTTTTCTTGAGAATGCCGGGATGACGATCCCGGCCGAATTGTCGAGGGTGACAGGCCTTTCGCGGCCCGACGCCGGCCTCGGCAACCGGGCGCTCGTGGCCGAAGGCCTTGCGACCTCGCCGGCGAGAGGCGTGTACGTCTTCAGTACTCCTTGAACATGCGCTGAATCTCGGCGCCATTGCTCGTGGTCGCGATGGCCAGCATGAGGAGAATGCGCGATTTGATCGGGGTCAGGTCGTCGCCGGCGATGTTGAAGGTGGGCGCGTTGCCGCCGCGGCCTCTGATCGCGATCCGACCCGCACCGGCGCGCGTGGTGGTCACGAGGAACACCTGCTTGCCGACGGCGTAGCTCATCCCTTCGCCCTGGTTGCCGCTGGTCGCGCCTGCACCGGCGGTGGCGAGCACAACACCCTTCGCGCCGGCATCAACGACGGACTTGATGACATCCCCGCTTGCCCCCTGATAGGTCATCACCACATCCACGCGGGGAAGCGCCTTGATGGCATCCACGTCGAATTCGCTCGTGGCTGAATGCCGCCGGACGGTACGACGGTAGTACGCCACGCCCGCGGAGTCTACGACCCCAAGCACGCCGTAACGACCCGACTGAAACGTATCCAGACTGAGCGCATCGGTCTTGGTGACTTCGCGCGCGGAGTTGATTTCATCATTGAGCACCACGACCGTGCCCATGCCGCGCGACATCGGATCGGCGGCCGCGCGGAATCCGTCTTCGAGATTGGCAGCCCCTTCGTAGCCAAGGGTGCTCGGATTGCGCATGGACCCGACAACGACCACAGGCCGTTCGTCACGAACCGTGAGGTGAAGGAAGTAGGCGAGTTCCTCAAGCGTGTCGGTGCCGCTGGTGACAACGACGCCGGCGAGGTCCTTGTCGGCGCGGAGCCGCGCGTTGATTTGGCGCGAAAGGTCAAGCCATTGGTCGAGCGTCAGCGAGCTCGACGCCGCGTTGGCAAACTGCACGCCTTCGGCGCGCACGTACCGCGGCAGGTTCGTCAGCGATGCGATGAGGTCCCCGGCGGTGAGCCGGCCCCCGTCCTTGTTTGAAATGGTCCCGCCGGTGGCGAAGAGCACCACTTTGGGCAGCGGAACCGCCGGCCCGACGACAGGTGTCTGCGGCTGTTGAGCCGCGGGTGGGACGACGACTTGGGCATCTGTGGCGAGGGGCCAACCCGCCATCGCCAACCCCGCCAGCACCAGCACCCCGCGCATCGTCATTTTCATGCGCCCACTATAAAGCACCGCGCTGAAGCCGACGCCCTACGAAAGAGCGGGTTTGCGGGAGGCGCGCGTCAGCCACCCGCTCAGATTTTCCGCCGCCTGCACCGCCGTGGTGCCGTAAAACGGCATCAACGCCGTCCGCCCACCAGGCAGCCGGGCGATTTGTGCCCGCCAGCGGTCACAGCCAACCGACGACACCTCGATGACGACGGGGCGCCCGTTGATGGTGTCTTCAAAACGCACGAGAGTGGGAGTCGAGGTTACAGGTGTCACGGCCGGATGACGATTGTGGAGGCGCAGCACGTTTGGCGCAAGCGAAGCGCCGTACGAAGATGCACACGAAAGGAACAATGCGCAGTTTTTCCGTGTGAATCCATGGACTTTTCTTTTTTCCGACAGACCATCCACAGGTAATGCACGGGTGGTGCACAGCTTTTCCACAGCGGAGATGGGCGATAGTGATGAGGATGAAAGATCGAGGGGTGGCGTAGGTGGCGTGGGTGGCGTGGGTGGTGTACGGAGGGCTCGTGGTCCTGTCCCAGCCTGCTGCCTCGCCATCGTTGGACGTGTTTCGCATCTTCCTGACGGACGGCAGGCTGCTCAACAGTTACGGTGAGTGTGCGACCCTTCCGGACGAACTGGTGTGTGTCGTCAAACTGGGCGGCGGCGGGGTGGCCGTGTCCTATGACGTCTTGACGGTGCCCCTGAGCAGGGTCGATGAGCCGCGGACGCGCGAGTATGCGCGCGCGCTCAGGGCGGCGCAGTATGGCGCGACGCGTGGTGAACGCGAATACCGCGAGATGACGACCGAGCTGACGCGAGTGATGGCCGAGGTCGAGGCGAGCACCGATCGCGATCGACGGTTGGGTATTGCCGTGATGGCGCGGCGGCGGCTGGCGAGCTGGTCAGCCGAGCATTTCGATTTCAAGGCCGCCGAGACCCGGCAGCTTGTGGCCATGTTCGACGAGGTGATCGCCGAACTTCGTATTGCGGCGGGCGACACCAAATTTTCTTTCGACCTGGTGGCCAACCTCGCGCCTGCGCAACCGCAGGCACTGCTGCCGGCTCCCGAGCTTTCTGACTCGTTGGGGACCGCGTTGGCGGCCGCCGAGGTCACGCAGGTTGCGGCTGAGCGGATGTCGCTGCTGCGCTCGGCCCACCGAGTGGCTGCCGCGACACCGGCACTTGAGGCGGGACTGCGCACCAGGATTGCACAGACCCTGCACGCCGAAGAAGTGATCGAGCACCAGTACCGGGCGCTGATGGTGGATGCGATGTCGCGGGCTGATGCGGCCGCGCGTGCCGGCCGCGTCAGACAGCTGCAGCAACTGATTGCAGCGGTGCATGCGCGCGATCAGCAACTGGGCGCGCGGCGCCCTCACGAAATGGCCGCGCTGGGCCGGCGGCTCGACATCGAACTGCAGCACGCCACCGAGCAGCAGGCCGTCCTGACGCGTTGGTCCTCGGTCAAACCCGAACTGCTGGCCTACGAAGTACGGCTGCGATCGGTGTTTGATGGATGGGAAACCCAGCACCTTATTCTGCGCGACATCCTCCGCGAAGCGCCCGTGCGCGGGTCAGCGCTGGACCGGGCGGCTCGACGATTTGCCGCACTTGATGCGACACTCGCGTCCATGCGCCCGCTGCCGGAAGTTCACGAAGTACACGCCCTGCTGCGCAGCGCGGTGCAGATGGCGCGCCAGGGCCTCTTGCTTGGCCAACGCGTCGCCGTGGCCCGCAATGCCGAGGTCTCACGCAATGCCTCGTCGGCGGTGGCCGGCGCCGAGTTGCTTCTGGAACAGGGCCGCACACACTTGATCCGCGCGCTCAATCCCCGGAAGGTGCGATGAGCCGTCGTCTCATCAGAACCACGGATGTGGCGGGTTTTCGACGAGCGGTCGTGCGCCTGGCCACCGGCGGCACCCTGTCGCAGATTCGCCAGCGTTTGATCATTGTGCCGACGCGGGCCTCCGTGGAATTGCTCCGCCAGACCATTGAGCGGCACCTCGACGCGGCTCAACACCCGGTGGCGCTCCTTCCGGACATGGTGACCCGTGACGAATGGATGGCGCGATGGATGCTCGCGTTGCCGTCCGCGCCTCGGCTGTTGAGCCGCGTCGAACGTGAAGTGCTGATGACCGTGGCCGCCGAGGCGACCGCTGCCCGTCCGCGCATGGGACAAGCGCCCTTCCGCCTGCACCCTGGTCTGATCGGCGCGATGCTCGAGTTTTATGACGAGCTTCTGCGGCGGCAGCGAACGGTCGGCCGGCTCCGGCGCGAACTCATCAAAGAGCTCAAGAGCGAGCGCGGATTTGATCGCGGCAGCGAAAGCCTGATTCACCAGACGGTTTTTCTCACACTGGCGTTTTTGAAGTACGAACGATCCGTCGCCGCCTCTGGAGGCGTGGACGAACACGGCTGCCTTCGCCAATTTCTGACACCGGACTTTGTGCCGCCACACGCCCACGTGGTCGTGGCGGTCGCCGACCATCCATCCGACCCGCGAGGCTTGTGGCCGGCAGACTTCGACCTGCTCGGCCGATGCCCCGGCCTCGACATCGACGTGGTCGTCACCGACGAACTGCACGACGCGGGGCTGCGTGAGCGCCTTGAGCGCGAGCTGCCCGGCATCGAAGAGCAGCGCGAACCCGGCGCTCCCTGGCAACCCCTGATCGTCAGGCCCCCATCCTCCGATATCCCCATCTCGCCCCCCCCAGTGTGGGTGAGCCGCGACCGTGAGGAGGAAGTGCGGGATGTGGCGCGCATCATCCGCCAACGCACACCGCGACCAGCCGCGACATTGTCACCGACGGCGCTGGTCGTGCAGCGTCCACTGCCGTATCTCTATCTGACGCGTCAGATCCTCAGCGACGCCCGCATCCCATGTCAGGCCCTCGACGCCCTGCCGCTTGCCAGTGAACCGTACGCGGCACTTCTCGATCTCGTGCTGGTGGTGGCCCGCACAGGGGGCACCCGGGAGTCCATGGTCGCCCTGCTGCGATCCCCGTGGCTCCAGATGGATGTGGACGGCACCCCGGTGAGCCGTGAGGAGACCACCGCGCTTGATGCGGTGTTGCTCGCGCGCCGGACCACCACCGACGCCACATCGTACGTGGAGGAAGTGGACAGGTTCTTTGAGGGCAAGCCCAAGAAGGACTACATCGATGCCGCCCTTGCCCAGCGCGCCGCTCGCGGCGCGGTTGCCGTGGCGACGGCACTCAGTGTCTTTCGTACCGCCGGCGTCGCGTCCGCACAGCTGACGGCCATCGCCGCATTCCTGCGCACACACGAGCACGGTCCCGCACCTGACGCCCAGTGGCGCGAATCGTCGCTCCGCGCGCGCGGCGCCGTACTTGGCGCGCTCGACTCCCTCACCGACGCCTGCCGTCGTCACGATGATCACCACCGCGCCGCTGAAGATCTGGTGGCGCTGATCCGGCATCGCATCGAGGGGCAGACGTTTGCCCCCTCTCGCGAACATACCGGTGTGCATCTGGTCGACGCCGTCGCAGCGCGGTTTGGCGAATTTGATCACGTGCACATCCTCGGCCTCGTCGATACGGACTGGCCGGAGCGCCAGCGACGCAACATCTTCTACACCGCCGGCCTCCTCAAGTCCCTGGGATGGCCGCAGGACGCCGATCACTCCGCGGCGCAACTGGCGGCGTTCCGCGACGTGCTTGGCCTTCCGTCACAGACGCTCCACCTGCACGCCTTCCAACTCGACGCCGACGCCGTGGTCGGACTCTCCCCGATGATCGATGTGGTCCGAGGCGTGCCCACCACCGACGGCCCACCTCTGCCGGACGCGGCGATGTTCGACGATGAGGTATTGACGGCTGATCTGGCAGCTGAGGCGACCCTCGAGGCCGTGCCACTGGCCTGGCGGTCTGCCCGCAGCGCGCGACCGGATCTGTCGTCGCCGGAGTACAAGGGCCAGTCCGACCCTCAACCCACGCAGCAATATCGAGTCAGCAAGGTCGATCGGTACGTGACGTGCCCGTTCAAATATTTCGCGGAGTCGGTGCTCAAGCTGCCCGAGGAACGTGAGGACACGGCCGGGCTGACGCCGCTTGAACGCGGCACGCTCCTGCACGATCTGTTCGAGCGCTTTTATCGCGACTGGCAGGATGCCGGATACGGCTCGATCACGCCCGCACTGCTTCCGGTGGCCGTCGAACGTTTTACCGCGCTGGCTTCCACGACGTTGGCGAAACTTCCCGAGGCGGACCGGGTGCTCGAGCAGACCCGTCTGCTCGGATCCCTCGTGGCGCGTGGTGTGGCCGAACGTGTCTTTGAACTTGAGGCCGAGTCGGGAGACGAAGTGGTCACACGTCTTCTGGAACAGAAAATTGTCGGCCCGTTCACGTTCCCCAAGCTTGGCGGATTTGACCAGGTCATCGTGGCCATCAACGGCAAGGCCGACCGTGTCGATGTCCTCGCCGGCGGCGCGTTGAAGGTCATCGACTACAAACTCGGCCGCATGCCGGATCTCACGACATCGATTCAGATTGCCGCGTACGCACACGCCGTGCAGCAGCAGATGGAAGCGGCTGACGGTGTGCCGCATCCGATCGCCGCCGCGTCGTACCTGGCCTTTGGCGACGAATACAAACTCGAGGGCGCGATTGGCGCCCGTGGTGAAGAAGCGTCCGCCGCCGTGCAGGCGCGCGCCGCCACCTTCGCGGACGTCGTCGCGAAGATCGAACTCGGACAGTTCCCGCCGCGGCCGAAGGACACCAGCGAGTGTGAGTGGTGCAAATACTCCGGCGTCTGCCGGAAGGAATACGCGTGGGAGGACGATGCAGCCGAGCCTGTTTGATTCGGAGCCGGCCCCGTTGCATAAGGGCCCCGCGACCAGACCGGCGCCTCCGCCCGATCAGGCGGCACGTGACTTTGCCGTCGATCCCGGCGAACACGTCGTCCTTGAAGCGTCGGCCGGCACCGGCAAGACCAAGGTGCTGGTCGATCGCTATGTGCGCCTCATCCGCGAGGGCGTGTCGCCGCGACACATTCTGGCGATCACGTTTACACGCAAGGCAGCTGCCGAGATGCGCGAGCGCATTCTGACGCAGCTTCGGGAGACCGAGCCGGCCGCAACGCTGGCAGAGATTCAGATCGCGACCATTGACGCGTTCTGCTTCGGGTTGCTGCGCGAGTTTCCACTGGAAGCTGACGTGGATCCAGGGTTCGAGATTGCCGACGAAACCGAGATGGCGCGGTTTGCCACCGAGGCGCTCGATGTCACCTTCCGGATTGCGCGTGGACTGGTGACCCGCCAGGAGCCGTTGCGTCTGCTGTTTACGCGCGTGAAGCCGCGCACCCTTCGCATCGCGCTGGCGCGGCTGCTCGACAGCCGCCACATCGCCGCGCCGGCCATCGCCACGTTCGTCAAACGGAAGGTGGCCCGGCATTCGGCCGACGATGTCGCGAATGCGTTTGTGGATCGCCTGCGCGCCGCCGTGGCTGCGCAACCGGCACTGGCGGGCGACGGGCCAATGGGCGCGCCGGAGTTTCGGTGGGTCGCCGCAGACCTGGCGCGAATTGCCGAGCGTGACGACGGCATTCCGGTGGCAGACGTCCCGCAGCTGGTTCGCCGGTTCGAGCGGTATTTCCTGACGCTGCAGGGCAAACCTCGCAAGCGCCTGCCGGGTTTCGCCAAAGCCGAGCATTTCGCCAGCCCAGCGGCCAAAAAACGCCACGAGGCTGCCTTTGGTGCGGTGACCCCAGCCATCGGTGAGGCCATCGAGGTTCTCGAACGTGAGGTCGACGGCCTTCTCGCGCTGGGGCTGCAGACGCTGCTCGCGATTGTCATCCGCGAATATCAGCGTTTGCTCGATGAACACTCGGTGCTCGACTTTGCGGGGA
>JBKJTD010000323.1:0-6979 GCA_046590915.1 Vicinamibacterales bacterium | reverse complement strand
GGCGCTGATGGGTGAGGCGTATCGCCTCCCGTACATCGGTGATGTGGCGCACACGATGTCCGCCACCAAGTAGAATCGGACTATGGCCCTGTCCGAGTCCGTGATTCTTGAAGCCCTGCGAGTTGTGCAGGACCCCGACCTCCACCGCGACATCGTTTCCCTCGGTTTCGTCAAAAACATCCGCATCAACGGCGGAGCTGTCGCGTTTGACGTCGAGCTCACCACACCCGCGTGTCCGGTGAAGGATCTGCTGCGGGAGCAGGCGCGCGCGGCCGTGGCCGGGCTGCCGGGAGTTACGCAGGTGGACATTCAGATGACGTCACAAGTCCGCGCGGTCGGTCGCCCCGAGGCGGGACGCGCGGCGGTGGATGGCGTGAAAAACATCATTGCCGTGGGCGCCGGCAAGGGCGGCGTCGGCAAGACGACGGTCGCGGTTAACCTGGCGGTCGCGCTCGCCAAAGCCGGCAGCCGCGTGGCGCTGCTTGACGGCGACATGTACGGCCCCAACATTCCCATCATGCTCGGCTTTGAAAAGGGTCGCCGGCTTGAGCAGGACGGCGACAAGATTCTTCCGGCCGAAGCCTACGGCATTCAGGCCGTGTCGATGGGATTTCTCACCCAGGATGACGCGCCGGTGATCTGGCGTGGTCCGATGCTCCACGGCGCGATTCAACAGTTCTTCCGGGATGTGAAGTGGACCGATGTCGATTACCTCATCGTCGACATGCCCCCAGGCACCGGTGACGTCGCGCTCAGTTTGAGTCAGACGGTGCCGGTCGCCGGCGCTGTCGTCGTGACGACGCCGCAGACCGTCTCGGTGGCCGATACGCGCCGCGCGGTGAAGATGTATCAGAAGCTCAACATCCCCGTCATCGGTCTCATTGAAAACATGAGCCACTTCGTGTGCGGCGGATGCGGCAAGGAAGCCGACATCTTCGGCAAAGGTGGCGGTGAGGCACTGGCGACCGAACTCGGTATTCCGTTTCTCGGCCGCATTCCACTCGCAGAACCGGTGCGCACCGGCGGAGACGCGGGTACCCCGGTCGTCATGTCACTGCCCGATTCTCCTGCAGCACAGGCACTCACATCAGCCGCCGAGCGCGTCGCGCAGCAGGTCTCGATTGCCTCCTACGCCCGCAAGGCCATTCCACTGACGCAGGTCAATTGATTCCATTCACCAAACACACGCTCGCCAACGGCCTCGACGTCATCGTCCACGAGGATTCCCATCAGCCGCTGGTGGCGGTGAACCTGTGGTACCACGTCGGATCCAAAAACGAACGTCCAGGCCGGACGGGGCTCGCGCATTTGTTCGAGCACCTGATGTTCAAAGGCGCCGAACATCAACCGCGTGGCTATTTCGAACCGCTGCAGGAAGCCGGCGGGTCGCTCAATGGATCGACCAGCGCCGACCGCACCAACTACTGGGCGGTCATGCCGGCCGGTGCCGCTGAACTCGCGTTGTGGATGGAAGCCGATCGCATGGGCTGGCTGCTGCCCGCGCTGACTGACGAACGCTTCGAGACTGAACGTGAAGTGGTATTGAACGAGCGCCGGCAGAGTTACGAGAACCGTCCGTACGGTCTCGCGTACTTCGCGTTGTCTGAAGCCATCTACCCGGCCGATCATCCGTATCACTGGCCGACGATCGGATACCCCACCGATTTGCGGGCGACGACCGTGGATGATGCGCGCGATTTTTTCTCAGGCTATTACCATCCGGGCAATGCGTCGTTGGCGATAGCGGGCGACATCAGTGTTGACTCGGCGCTGCGGATGGCCGAAAAAATGTTTGGCGACATCCCGACCGGGCCGGCGGTGCCGCGCCTGTACGCGACGCCTGTCGACGCCGTCGCGCGCCGACTGGTGCTTGAGGACCGCGTGGAATTGCCGCGCGTGTATCTGTTGTGGCCCTCACCACCGTTGTTCAGCGCCGACGATGCGGCGCTTGATGTCGCGGCGGATGTCATGGCCAATGGGCGGACGTCGCGGCTGTATCGCACGTTGATTCACGATCGCAGGCGCGCGGCTGAGCTCGGCGCCGCGCAAGGGTCGCGCGAGCTGGCCAGCCTGTTTCAGGTGGTGGCCACGGCGGCGCCGGAGGTGACACTCGAAGAACTTCGGCAGGCGATTATCGAGGAGGTCACGCGTCTGGCCACGGAAGGCCCCTCGCCCGATGAACTCGAACGGTCGCGCGTGCAGGCCGAGAGTGCGTTCATGTCGCGGCTCCAGACACTTGGCGGATTTGGCGGCAAGGCGGATCAGTTGAACGCGTACAACGTCTACACAGGGTCACCGTCGTTTTTTGCCGACGACCTGCAGCGATACCTCCGGCTGACGCCGGCCGACGTGCAACAGGCGGTGGCGCGCTGGCTCGATCCGGCACAGGCGACCATGCTGTCGGTGGTGCCGACGGGTCAGCTGAACCTGGCCCTGACTGACTCGCAGCCGGCAACGGTGACGACATGAGCGACCGGTTTATTCCGCCCGATCCGGGCGCGCCGGTCGCCGTGCGGTTTCCGGCGATGGATCGCGCGTCGCTCGACAGCGGGCTGTCGGTCTGGACGCTGCCGCATACGGCATTGCCGGTCGCGACCATTGCGCTGGTCCTGCCGTTTGGATCGCGCCACGATCCGGTCGATCACCCAGGTCTGGCAGGCGTCGTCTCAGACATGCTGGACGAGGGGGCCGGCGACCGTGATGCGATCGGGCTCGCTGAAGCGCTGGCGTCACTTGGCACGGAGCTGTCGGTTGATGTCGGTCCCGACGTCACGACGATATCGCTGACGGTGCTCTCACGGTTCTTTGAGCCGGCGGTCAGCCTGCTGTTCGACGTGGTGGCCCGTCCGCGGTTTGAAGAGAGCGACTTTCTTCGCGTGGTCGAGATGCGCATCAACCGCCTGCGTCAGATGCGCAGTTCCGCGTCGGCGATTGCCGATCGCACGTTGCTGCGCGGTGTCTTCGGTGCACACCCCTATGGGCACAGCACGCTGGGCACGACCGCGTCGCTCGAGGCGTTGTCGATCGATCATGTGCGGAAGTTTCATGAGCGGGTGGTCTCGCCGGTGGGAGCGACGTGTATCGTGGCCGGTGAGGTGAAGCCGTCCGTCGTGCACGAAGTCATCGCGCGTCACGCGGGCCGGTGGGCCGCTGGTGCCAACAAGAAGCGCGTGCCGGCGCCGGCGCCGGCGCCGTTGCGCCCGCAGCCATCGCGCATTTATCTGGTGCATCGACCAGGATCGCCGCAGACCGAAGTGCGTGTGGGGCACCAGGGGCCGTCCCGTCATGTGGATGCGTATCATGCGCTTGTGACGTTGAACGCCGTGCTGGGCGGACAATTCACGAGCCGCATCAATCTGAATCTGCGCGAGGCGCGGGGGCTGACGTATGGCGCGCACACGGGATTTGATTTCCGGGTGCTCGGCGGTGCGTTTTCGTGTGACACCGCCGTGCAGGCGGACGCGACGCCGCTGGTCGTGCGGGAGATTCTTGCGGAGTTCGACGCGGTGGGATCAACGCGTCCAGCGGTCGGTGAAGAACTGGCGCTGGCCAAGTCCTCGCTGACGCGCGGCTATGTGCGGCATTTCGAGACGCCGGCCCACTTGGCGCACGCGGCGTCCCGGCTGGCGACCTTTGATCTGCCGGAAGAGACATTCGAACGCTACGTGCCAGGCGTGGAAGCGGTCACCGCCGCAGACGTCTCCGCTGCGGCAGCGCAATACGTGCGCTCAGCGGATGCGACGATCGTGCTGGTGGGCGACGGCTCCGGGTGGCGCGAGGCGCTTGGCGAGTTCGGCCGTCCAGTTGAAGAAATCGACGAGGTCGAAGATTTGTGAAAGCGGTCCGTTTTCATGCGCACGGCGGCCCGGAGGTGCTCACCTATGAAGACGCCCCCGATCCGCAGCCACAGGCCGGGCAGGTGCTCATCCGCGTCGCGGCCTGCGCGCTCAATCATCTCGACCTGTGGCAGCGGCGCGGTCTTGACCGCGTGTCACTGCCGATGCCGCATATTTCCGGCGCGGATGTGGCCGGTACGATTGGCGCGCTGGGTGAGCATGTCACCGGTCTGACCGTGGGGCAGCGCGTGATGCTGCAGCCCGGGATCAGTTGCGGCCGGTGCGCACGTTGCGTCGCCGGTCGCGATTTTTTGTGCGCCTCCTATGACGTGCTCGGATACCAGTCCAACGGCGGCTACGCCGAGCAGGTGGTGGTGCCGGCGGCCAACGTCATCCCGATTCCCGATCACATTGACTTTGTGTCGGCGGCGGCGTTTCCACTGGCGTTTCTCACGGCGTGGCACATGCTGTATGCCGGCGGGCAGCTGACATCGGCCGACACCGTACTCGTCGTGTCGGCAGGCAGCGGAGTCGGGCAGGCGGCCGCACAGATTGCCAAGGCCGCGCGGGCGCGAGTGATCGCGACGGCGCGCGGAGCAGACAAGTGCGCGCGTGCGACGACGCTGGGCGCCGACCACGTCATTGACTCATCGGCCGACGATGTGGCGAAGCGGGTGAAGGCGATCACCGGTGGACGTGGCGTGGACATCGTGATCGAACACGTCGGCGTCGCCACCTGGCCTTCCAGTGTGCGCAGCCTGCGCACCGGCGGCCGCCTGGTTACGTGTGGTGCGACGACCGGTCACGAGGCGACACTCGATCTGCGACACCTCTTCGCGCGGCAGCTGACCTTTGTCGGCTCGTACATGGGTGCCAAGAGCGAACTGCTCGCGGCTGCCGATGGATTCTTCCGTGGCTGGTTCGCCCCGATCATCGACACCACCTTCCCCCTTGCCGATGCCGCCGCCGCACACGAACGCCTCGACGCCGGAGCACAGTTCGGAAAAATTGTACTCACCGGTTAACCCGGGTCGGCTGCTGCGCGTCTATATGACTACACGTGACTCCTCCTGCCGTCTCGAAAGCGGACACCAGCCGCATCGGCGTTGAACCCGGTGCTAGACTGATCGGCGTCATGAGCCTTGCTCGATGGAGTGTCAGCTTGGTGGGCATCATCGGGCTGGTCGCTGCCACGATGGCCGCGGCGACCGTGTGGCTGCTGCTCACCGATCCGGTCACGGTGGCCGACTCCGCCACAAAACTTTCACAAGGAGACGTCGGTCCGGCGATGCAGGCGCTTGGCACCGTGCTGGTCGACGCGCTCAAGGGGCTCTTTAAATATTTGTAGCTTGGTGAAAATGGGCCAATGGGCCAATGAAGAGCGTTTGAGTCACGCTGTATTCATTGCCTCATTGCCTCATTCCTGATCAGCGGCAGCCAGCAACGCCGCGTAGCTGTGTTCGGGCGCGACCGCAGTCATCGTAGGCAGCCCGGCTGGTTCCCAACCCGGATCCTGACCGCCGCCGAATCCGCCCTTGATGTTGGTGATGTTCGTGAAGCCGAACGTCGCGAGCATCAGTGATGCTCGCGCAGAGCGTCCGCCGGACTGACACCCGATGAGCAGCGGAGTGTCGGGGGCGAATGTGGCGGTCATCACGCGCACAAAGTCCGGGTTGGGCAGCATGACGCCGGTGTCTTCATCCGGCTCGAGCAGGGGCACATTGACGGCGCCCACGGCATGGCCGCGCGCGAACTCTTCAGTCGAGCGCACATCCACGTAGATCGCGCCCAGGGATTGCGCCGCGTGGGCGTCGGTGACCGACGCGTGTGTTACCGGCATACGAGTGCCTCGCAGGCGGCGGCCACATCAAGCAGGCGTGGCGTCGCGCCCCGCGCGCCCACCAGTTGCAGTCCCACCGGAAGACCGGTGACCGCCAGCGGCAGCGAGATCGCGGGGTGCCCGGTGATGTTGAACAGTTGCGTGTGTTTGAGCATGGCCGCCCGCACCGGCATGGACGTACCGTCGATGGTGACGTCGGCGGTTCCAGATACCTGCGCCACCAGCGGCAACGTGGGCAGGATCAGGACGTCCACCGGCTCAAGCAACGCGTCGACGGCCAGCATCATCTGCGCGCGTCGCTGCCGCGCGGCAATGTATGCGGTGGCCGGGATGGCCCGGCCGGCCAGCAAGCGGTCGTGGACGATGGGTGAATACAGGGCGGCGCGGTCGTCCAGCCAGGCACCATGCCACTGGGCACCCTCGGGCAGCACCAGGTTGATGTACGTCTCGGTAATGGCAGCCGCATCGGAAAACTCACAGTGAGTGACCGTGACTCCCGCAGCAGTCAGTGTCGCGATCGCCTGCGCAAAGGCCGCGCGCACCGCCGGGTCAACAGGGGTGTTGAAATAACCGCCAAGCACGCCAACCCGCAGCCGCGTGGGCGCGGGCGGCGCGACCGTGTGCAGCGGCTGACCCGACAGGATGGACCACATCCACGCCGCGTCCTGCACCGTGCGAGTCAGCGGGCCGGCATGATCGAGCGACGTGCTGAGCGGAGTCACACCCGTCGTGGGCACGTCCTCCATCGATGGCTTGAGTCCCACCACACCACAGGCCGCGGCGGGAATTCTGATCGACCCGCCCGTATCGGTGCCGACCGACGCGAGCCCCATGCCTGTGGCGACCGCCACGGCCGATCCGCCGCTTGAACCACCGGCTGACCGGGTGAGGTCGGCAGGGTTGAGCACGGCGCCGTACGCCGAGTCGTCAGAGGTCGTACCCAGCGCAAATTCGTGGAGATTGGTCTTGCCGATAAGCACCGCGCCGGCATCCCTGAGGCGCGTCGTGATGGCGGCATCGCGACTGGCCACATGATGTGCGCACACCCGGGACGCGGCGGTGGTGGGCTGGCCGGCCACGTCGATCAGGTCTTTGAGCGAGATGGGCAGGCCGTGCAGCGGACCGCGATCGATCCCCGCTGCGCGTTCCGCATCGACCGCGCGCGCCGCGGCGCGTGCTCCGTCCGTGTCCACGCGAATGAACGCGTGTGTGGATGCGTCGTGACGACTGATGGCGTCCAGAGCGGCCTCCAGCAGTTGGGACGCGGAGATCTGGCCGTCCCGGAGGGCCGAAGCGGCCTCGA
>JBKJTD010000238.1:0-5896 GCA_046590915.1 Vicinamibacterales bacterium | reverse complement strand
GAGCCAGACACGACCTCGGACTTGCCGTCGCCGTCGAGATCGACAAAACGGGGCACCGAGATGTGCGGGAGATCGAGGGGGAACCCGTCGTAGGGCGTGAACTTCGGGTTCGCCTTCGTGCCGGTGTTGCGGAAGGTCAGTGTGGGGCTGGCCTCCTGGCCAAGCACGATGTCGAGCAGCCCGTCACCGTCAACATCGAACAGGGCGGGCGCACTGCGCCTCACCGCCTTCACATCCTCCAGTCGTTCGGTCACCAGTTCGAACTTCGCGTTCGTGGGGGAGCCGGTGTTGCGGTAGAAGATGATGACGCCGTTGGAGGTGCCGAGGAAGAGATCGAGATCGCGGTCGGCGTCGATGTCGGCCAGGGTCGGTATGACGTTGCTCGCGCGTGGCGGCGCGATCGTGCGGTCGGGATCCTGCACCCAATGTGGCGCTGTTTTCGTGCCGTCGTTGCGATAGTAGAGGACGTCCTGATTCCACGTGCCCAACAACATGTCGAGGTCTCCGTCGCCATCGAGATCCCCAAGGGTGGGCGCGAGGTGATACGCGCCCGCCATGGCGACAGAGGTCGTCTGTCGGAAGCGGGGGGCCTTGGTGGTGCCCTCATTGACGAAGGTGGTGAGGCGTCCGGCGTCGCCGGCCACGGAGTCGATCTTGTTACCGACCAGCATGTCGAGGTCGCCATCGCCATCGATGTCGCCAAATGCCGGCACGGTCTCGGTGCCCAGATCGATCATGTCCAGGTACCGCTTCGTTCGCAGCGTAAACGCCTCGGCGCCGGTGCGCTCCCAGTAGTAGAGGTTGTCGGCCGAGGTGCCCACGGGGTTGAAGGCGCCGCCCATGACGCCCATGACAAAGTCGAGATCGCCGTCGCCATCGACGTCGGCCGGCATCGGTGCGTTGTAGCCGGAGGTCTGAATCGAACTGGCCCACGGTACCATCACCGGCTCAACGTCAAACGACGGCGAACTGCACGTGCCGCCGATGTTTTCGATAAGCAGCACACCCGGCTCGAAAAAGTCGCCCCAGAACAGGTCCTGGTCGCCGTCCGCGTCAAAATCAGCGAATGAAATCGCGTTCGCCCCGTGGCGGGTTGTGGGCCGGGAAATGAGCTCGGAGGCGATTACACGTCTGTAATCGCCTCCGAGCTCATTTCCTCCCCGGCCGACGATGGAAATGCCCTCGAAGTTTTCGGTGATGAAGTCGAAGCGGGCGGAGCCGGGGGCGACCGCTTCGAAGCGCGCCAGGGTGCCTTCGACGCGGCCGACAAACAGATCGAGGTGTTTGTCGCAGTCGAGGTCCACCAACCACGGGATGTTCTGACGGTCCATGAACACCGGCTCGTCGTTGCTGTCGCGCAGCACGTCGACGTAATGAAACTTCGCTGCGGTCTTGCTGCCCACGTTTTTGTAGAAGTGAATATTGCTGAACGGTTTCTCGCAGATCAGATCAATCAGGCCGTCCTGGTCGATGTCGACAAACCGATACCACTCGCCGATATTGATGCCCTGATAGTTGTTGGTGCGCCATTCGTAGCGTGGCGCCTTTGCCGAACCGACGTTCTCGAAGTGCCACAACTGGCTGGAGTACTCCTGCACGAACAGGTCGAGGTCGCCGTCGCCGTCGATGTCCACAAACTGCGGTCGCGGCACGTCCATCCCTCCGACAAACGGCAGCGCATACTCGCGCCCGTCCGGGCCGGCGACCGGGAAGGGGGCGATGACGCGTTCGAAAATGAGCTAGGAGGCGATTTTTCCGGAAATCGCCTCCGAGCTCATTTTCGGGACCGTCGTCAGAACGACCGCGGCGACGACGAGCATGCGCATCACCACGTCAGCGCGCGATGCCCATGCCGGTGAGGTTTTTGCCGAGCAACTGGGACTTGAGGACCTTCAGCGAGGCTGTGTCGATCACCACGAGCGCGGCGCCGGTGTCGCCGGAGGGCATAACGTGGCCGGCGTGCGCGGGGTCGGCCATGTGGTCCATCTTGTTGTTGGTGGTGACAAACGCCGTGCGGCCGTCGGCAGAGAACACGATTTGATGCGGTTGTTTGAACGACTCACTCTTGATGCGCGTCGTCACGTCCCACGTGGCCGTGTTCACGACGGCGATCTCGTTGTCCATCTTGACCGCGACCCAGACCGACGTCCCGTCGGGCGAGAACACGGGGTCAAACACCATCTTGCCCAGCGCGATGGACGTCTTGAACACGGGCGTGGCCGGCTCGCTGATGTCAAACACCATCAGCTGACCCGACACCTCCGTCGACGCCACCATCATCTTTCCATCGGGCGACACGGCAAATTGCACAAACGCGTGCGTTGAGCCGTCGACCGCGACGACCTTCACACGGTTGGTCTGGAGCGCCATGCTCGCGATCTGATTGCTGCCCAGGCTACCCGTGTACGCGTAGTTCCCCTGCACAGCGAGCGGATGCGGCCGCGGAAACAGCACGTCCACTTCCTCGCCCTGCATCGTGCGCCGGTCGATCACCGCGATTCGTTTCGGTGGATTCACCGCACTCATCGATCGCGTCACCACGAGCTGGTTCCCGGCCGAGAGCGCGAGCATTCCAGGCGTCTCCATCTCGAACTTCGCGACGACCTCGTTGGCCGCATTGAACTTCACCACCGTGTTCGCGCCAATCAGCGACACATACCAGAACTGCCGATCCGGTTCGACGACGATGTAGTGCGGCTTGGCGGTGGCAGGGAAGCCAAGGGTGACCAAGTCGACGGTCTGCACGACGGTGTGGGTGGTCGTATCAACGATCGCGATCTTTGCATCGTCCTGCACGCAGACGAAAAGGAGACCCGCCGGTATGGTGCGTGCCTGACCGACAACACCCACGCCGGTCAGGCACGCCACCACCATCAGCATCAGCGTGAGTCGCTTCATCGATCCGAAGCCTTCACGATGAAGAGTCCCTGTTCGATGCTGTTGACGACGATGTTGCCCGAGCGGAAGTAGGGATACACGCTCCATGCGCCGTTGAAGCCTGGGCCGTTGGTGGTGTAGGGCGCGGTGTCGAAGAATGCGACTTCGCGCGGATTGGCCGGGTCGCTCACGTTGAGGATGCGGAGCCCTGAGCGGTAGTTCGCCTGATACATCAGGTTGCCCTTGATGTAGAGGTTGTGATCGGACGCGGCCTCGACGCCCATATGCTCTTTCAGCAGCTTCGGATTCTCAAGGTCAGTGAAGTCGAAGATCAGCGTGCGCGTTTTCTCGATGCCGGGACGCCCTTCGTCCAACTCATCGTCGACGAAGAAAAACTTGTGGTCCTCGGTGAACCAGCCCTGATGGGTGTAGCCGACACTCGGGTATGACACGCGGGAGACGGCTTTGGGAGCCTTCTTGTCGGTGACATCGGCAATAGAGACAGCCGTTTCGTTGGAGCCGATACAGATTTCCCTGCTGCGATACCGCTTGTCCGGTCCCTTGTAGGTCACGCACTGGGCGTCATGTGAATATCCGGTGCCCGCGCGGCCCGTGCCCGCATCCGAGAAACAGCCGGCAAAGGTCGGCTTTTTCATCTCGCGGATATCGATCATGTGCAGACCGCCGCCACACGTCGTGCCCCCGGCAGACGAACCGACCGCATACGCAAATCCACTGTCTTCGTTGATGACGATGTTGTGGGCGCTGGCGATTTCCGTGTAGGTCGTGTCGGCGTCCACCTTCTGGGGCAGGCCGTTGGCCTGCGGCGCCATCTTGCGGAGGCGTGTGAGGTCAAACACCTGCATGCCGTGCGGGCCTGCGCCGTCGGCCACGATGTATGCGTGATCCTTGTAGACCTTCATGTCGCGCCAGCTGTTGGGCCGTGCGCCTGTGGTGAGGGGCAGGTCGGCGACAGGAATTGGACGCGTGCCGTTGGTGATGTCCACAAACGTGGTGCCGTCGCGGCGGTCGGCGATCGCCCATTCCTTCCGGGTCTGCGGATCGTACCAGCCCCACACGTCGTTCATCTCGATGTAATGCCCGTCGTGCGTGAGCTTCGACGGCGGGAGGAACGCCTGCAGGTCGGTGGCGCCGCAGTCAAACACGTCGACTTTGCCTTCACCACTGCAGCGCTTTTCAGCGCCGGTGATTGGCGCGATCTCGTCAAGGGGCGTCGTCAGCATCGGCTGTTCGGTCCACTGGCCGACGGCGTCACGTTCATAGATGAAGAGCGCGCCGCCGTTGTTGCGCGCGCCCACGGCGCCGACGGCCGCAAGATCGCCATGCATTGAGATGCTCTGGCCCGCAGCCGCGGGTTCCGGCAGGCCCGGACCAACCAGCTGCAGTCCGTCCACCTTGAATCCCGATTCGTTGCCGTTGAACACAAACACGCGCCCTGCTCCGCCTGCGCCGGGGGCGCCCACCCACACTTCCTTGTTGTCCGCGGCAAGGGCGGAACCAAAGCGGTCGAGGCGAAGCCCGGTTGGCGATGCGAGGCGCGAGACTTCCTGCCACGTGAAGTTGCCCGAGATCGGCGCGGCGGGCGCCGGAGTCGCCGCAGCGCCTGCAGCGGCTGGTGGCGCGCCACCCGCGCGGCCTCGTCCACCCTGTGCGACGCGACGGTACACGTAGGCGGCGCCGTACCCACCGGCGTCACCCGGTGCGGTGACGACAAGCTGCGTGCCGGAGAGTGCGATGCGCGTGCCGAACGCGTCGTTGGCCGTTGCGCCAATCGGCGCAAACGTGCGCTGACTGACCCATGCATTCTCGGCGAAGGCGAATTCGTGGACGACGCCCGTGCGGTTGGTGCGACCCGTGGCGCCGATCAGGACAATGGGGCCTTCGACGGCGATCGACGCGCCGAATTCGTCCGCCGCGTTGTTGGCGTCGGCAGACTGGATACTGGAGTGATACGCGTACTGACCGTCAGCGCCGCGCCGGAAGGCAAAGACCGCTCCCGCCGGCACCGGCGGCGCATCAGTGCCCGCCTCGGCGCCAGGACCGCCGCGACCTCGCCCTGCGCCGACGACCTGTTTGCCGACGAGCAGCCAGTCACCAGCGGCGGCGACCGAGGTGCCGAAAGTGACTGGCGAGGTCGTCGTGCCGCCCGGCACAGCGCTCGACGCGACCGTGCCGCTGTGCTTCCAATCGGCGCCCTGTTTGGTGAACACGTGCACGGTGGACATACCGGCGCCCACAAACAAGGTGGTGCCTTCGCGCGCGAGCGACGTACCGAACTGGTCGAGTACTTTGGCCTCTGGGGCCGTCAGCACCGCCGCCTGCTGCCACGTGCCCCCGACTTTACGAAAGACGTAGACCATGCCCGGACGAAATTGATTGGCCGCTTCGGCAGAGAAGACCTCGCCGTCGCCGACGAGCACCGTGCCGCCAAAGCCGACCAGTTCCACATGCGGAGCGGCGGAGGCAACCAGGACCGGAGAGGAGCCCAGCGGGCTCGCCAGAAAGCTCGCCGCAAACACCACGGCCAACAGCAGACTTCGTCGCACTACTCGCATGAATCCTCCGGACACTAGGGAAGTGCCGGAAGTTTACCGTACTGAAATCCCAATCTGCGTAGCGCCCTATTTGATCCGCAGGTCCTGGACCTTGGTCTCGCCGTCGCGCAGCACGAAGACGAGGCTGGCGCCGGCGAGTTCTTCGAGCAGCGCGATGTCGCGCGTCTCCTCGGGGCTGATGTCGGTCACCGCCGCAATGCGATACGACCCTGACGGCAGGCTCGTGATCGTGAACGTGCCATCGGTGCCTGGGCGCACGGTGCGGACGCGGCGCGAGGATGGCCACAACGTCTTGTCTTCGGGGAAGACGACGATCGTGTAGTCGGGCGCGGGACGCTGCGACGCGTCCGACAACGTTCCCGTCAGCGTCTGTGTCTTGTTGGTGAACGTCAGCACGGCGTCGGTGATGTTGTCGTTGGCGGCGAGCTCAAACGGCAAGTCGA
>JBKJTD010000038.1:0-17747 GCA_046590915.1 Vicinamibacterales bacterium | reverse complement strand
CGTGCCAATCAGCCAGGCGGGATTCTCCAGAAAATGCTGAACCAGGAGCAACACCACACCCCGAGTCGCAAGAAACCGCGTAATGCGTCCGGCCGACCAGCCTGCCGCCACGCGGCTCTCCGCAAAGTAGACAATGCCGATCCCCATCAGCATGAAAAAGCCGGGCGCGCACAGGTGGGTCAACCATCGCGTGAGAAAGGCAACCGTATCGGCGTAATACGGCGGGGGTGTGGCCCAGGTCTCAAGGGGATGAACACGCGCGATGAAATAGCTGGCGTGGTCGACGGCCATCAGGACGATAATCAATCCTCGAAGGCGATCAAACGCAGCGACACGGGGAGTGACCTCGCTTGTCACGCCGGGAGTCTATAACCACTGACGATGGATGTAATGGTGTTTTTGGTGCTCGGGGGGGCGCTCGGAGCCGCAGCGGCCTCGGTGTGGTTTCTGATGCAGCGTCAGCCGCTGATTGCCGACCTGGCACGCGTGACCGCAGAGTTGGACGCCACGCGCAGGGCCGCCGCCGAGCAACGGCAGGCGCTCGAAGACAGCCATGCCCGCTTGAAGGACTCGTTCGCGACGTTGTCACAGGACGCGTTGCGCGATAACCGGTCGGATTTTGTCCAGCGCGCCGAGGCCCTGCTCAAACCGATGCGGGAGACTCTCGACAAAGTGCAGACGCAGGTCGCGTCAGCCGACCGCGATCGTGAAGGCTCGTATCGCGCGGTGACCTCTCAGCTCAGCGGACTCGCCGTCACCCAGGAACAACTGCGCAAAACCACCGAGGGTCTGTCTCAAGCACTTCGCTCCCCCAACGCTCGCGGGCGCTGGGGCGAGGTTCAGCTCCGGCGCATTGTCGAGATGGCCGGCATGCTCGAACATTGCGATTTTGAGGAGCAGGTGCAGACGACCACTGAGGATGGCGGGCGTCAGACACCCGACATGATTGTGCGGTTGCCCGGAGGCGCGACCATCGTCATCGATTCAAAGGTGCCGATCGACGCCTACCTGCGCGCGGCGGCGGCGACCGACGATGCGGGTCGCGATGTGCAGTTGGGCGCGCATGCGCGTCAGGTGCGCGAACACATCCGGACGTTGGGCGGCAAGGCCTACTGGACGCAGTTTCAACCGTCGCCGGAGTTTGTGGTGATGTTCCTGCCGCTTGAGCCGTTGCTGGCCGCAGCATTTGAGCGCGACGAGACGTTGCTGGAACTGGCCTCATCGATGCGTGTGGTGCCGGCCACACCGATGACGCTGGTCGCAATACTGCGCGCTGTGGCGTACGGCTGGAAGCAGCAGCAACTCGCCGTCAATGCAGAAGCCATCCAGCAAATCGGACGCGACCTGTACGATCGACTCGCGACCATGGTGGATCACCTGAGCAGTGTCGGTGCCAGTCTGAAGCAGGCGGCCAACAGTTATGACCGCTTGGTGGGATCGCTGGAGCAGAAGGTGCTGCCAGGTGCGCGTCGGTTCAAGGAGCTGGGTGTCAGCACAACGAAAGAGCTCGACGTGGTCGAGCCGCTTCATCTCACGGTGCGTCGTGTGCAGAAAGACGAGCTGACGCTGTTTGATCGGGACGATGACGGGCCTGTGCGGCCTGTGTGATGTCCTACTTGATCTCCACGGTGACGTTGACCGCGGCTCGAATTTCGATCTCGGATGGCGAGATGGGTGTGGAGACGGCCGCGCCATCACGCGCCTGGGCCATCATCGGCTGCATCTCATCAACAAATTTCGGTGACCCGCCCATCTGATCGATACGGGAAATTCGTCCAAGGGCCGCCCCGGCACCGGCGGCCATGGCCTTGGCGTTCGCCATGGCATCCTCCACCGCATAACGCAACGCATCGCGCTCGATCTGCGAGCGATTCTTCAGGTCGAAACGCAGGTTGGCGATGGTCATGTTCGACGAGGCCGGCAGCGACAGCGCCCCCACGGCGTCAAGCACCTCGGCCACCTTCGCAATGTCGTCGATGCGCACCCGCACCTGATTGGTGACGATGAAGCCGCGCATGCGCTGACGTCCGCTCACGTATTCGTAGTCGGGATTGAGTGAAAATCCCGTCGTCTTGATGGCGTCGGCTGGAAGGTTTGCGGCCTTGAGGGCGGCCATCACGGACGTCATTGCCACTGCGGCAAGGCGACGCGCTTCCGGGGCCTTGGCGTCGCGGGTTTCGACCGCCACCGTCACCCATGCCTGGTCGGGGGCAACTTTCAGGATGCTCGCGCCCTGCGCGACGATGACCGGCTGCGAGGGAGCGGGAGTCTGCGCTGCAGAGCGTGCGGGCGTCAACAGCACGAGTGCGATGAGCGCCGATGAAAATTGGGTGCGGGCGGGACGGAAGTTCATCAGTAACCTCTACTACACTTTACGCCGAGCGACCTGATGCGTATAGCACTTCTCCTGGTTGGATTTGGTCACGTGGCCCGTCGGTTCGTGCAGTTGCTCGACCAGCAGCGCGCGTATCTGGAATTAGCTGGTGTCACGCCCGTTGTGGTTGGCATCACGACCGGTCGGCACGGGAGCGTGTTTGATGGCGTGGGCCTCGACGCTTCTCGACTCGCGCGGCAGGTGGCCGGAGGCGACGCCGTTGGGGCGTTCTCAATCACGGCCAGTCAACTGATCGCGCAACTCGTTGCCCAGAAGGTCGAAGCCCACGTATTGGTTGAGACGACGCCGCTCGACATAGGGTTTGGGCAGCCGGCGATTTCACATATCCGTGAGGCCCTTCTGGCTGGGGCCCATGTGATCAGCGCGAACAAAGGTCCTGTCGCGCATGCGTATGCGGACCTGGCTGAGGTGGCGCGGGAGGCCGGGCGAGAGTTTTTGTTCGAAGGCGCGGTGATGGACGGCATTCCTGTTGTTAATTTGGTTCGCGAGACGATGCCCGGGGTGACGATTCTGGGATTCCGAGGCGTGGTCAACAGCACGACCAACCACATCCTCACCGCGCTGGAGCGCGGTGAGGATTTCGACGTGGCGCTCGCGCGGATGCAGGCGGAGGGGATCGCCGAGGCGGATCCGTCGCTCGACGTGGACGGGTGGGACGCGGCGGCGAAGGTGGCGGCGATGGCGAATGTGTGGATGGACGCGCGGATCACGCCGCAGGACGTGGCGCGCAGCGGCATCGGCGCAGCCGATGCCGTGCGCGCGCGCCAGGCGGTGGCCCGCGGCCACCGCCTGAAGCTCGTGGCGTCGGGGGCGCGAAATGAGCTCGGAGGCGATTTCTCTGGAAATCGCCTCCGAGCTCATTTCCGCGTGGGCCTCGAAGAGCTGCCGGCCGACGACCCACTCGCCAATCTCGACGGCCAAGCCAACGCGCTGGAACTTGACACCGACTGGCTGGGACGCGTCGTCATCACCCAGCGCGATGGCGGTCTTGAAAAGACCGCCTACGCGCTCTTCGGGGACCTGATGACTGTGGCGAAATCAGCTCGGAGGCGATTTTCGTGAAAATCGCCTCCGACCTGATTTCGCGGGGGGCGCTCACTGGGCTCACCATCCTCGACCTGACACGGGTCCTCTCCGGCCCCTACTGCACCATGCTCGCGGCCGACATGGGCGCGCGCGTCATCAAGATCGAACATCCAAAACGCGGCGACGACACACGCGCGTGGGGACCACCCTTCCTCGAAGGCGAAAGCGCCTACTACCTCAGCATCAACCGCAATAAGGAAAGCGTCGCGCTCGACTTCACCACTGCCGCCGGGCGCGAGGCCCTTGACGCACTCCTCGCCAAAGCCGACGTCATCGTCGAAAATTTCCGGCCCGGCACACTCGACAACCGGGGCCTGGGTTACGCGGCGCTCGCCGCCAAACACCCGCGCCTGATCTATGTGTCCATTTCAGGCTTCGGCCACACTGGCCCTCGGCGCGAAGAGGCCGGCTACGACGCGATGATGCAGGCCGAAGGCGGCTTGATGAGCATCACTGGGACACCGGACGGCTCGCCTGTGCGGCTGGGGGTCGCCGTTGCCGATATTGCCGCCGGCATGTTTGCCTTTCAGGGACTTCTGCTCGCCGTGATCGCACGTGGCACAACCGGGAAAGGCCAGCACGTCGACATCGCGCTGCTTGACGCGGTGACGGCGCTGCTCACTTATCAGGCCGGCCGCTACTTCGCGACGGGCGAATCGCCCGAACGACTCGGCAATCGACACGCGACCATCGTGCCGTACAACACGTTCGACACCCGGGCCGGCGTGCTCGTCCTTGCCGTGGGAAACGATGATCAATTCCAGCGGTTCTGCCGCGTCGCCATGCTGCCAGACGTGGCCTCTGACCTGCGGTTCCTCACCAACGCCGCGCGCGTGCACCACCACGATGCGCTGCACCCCGTGATCGCCGCCGCACTCTCGACCAAAACAGCCGACGAGTGGGTGGACCTGCTTCGCAAAGCCGGGGTCCCGTGCGGAGCTGTCCGGTCGGTGGGTGATGCCTTGACCGACCCCCAGACCCTCGCAAGACAGATGGTCGAATACGTCGACCACCCGACCATCGGCTCACTGCCGGTCCTTGGAATTCCAGTCAAACTCTCAGACACCCCAGGCGACGTCCGCTCCGCACCACCCCGGCTCGGCGAACACACTCGACAGGTCCTGCGCCAGGATCTCGGCTACGACGACGCCCGAGTCGACGCCATCGCAAAGACCGGTGCCATTGGCCTGCTGGAGCCGTAGTACGATCGTGACCATGGAACTTGCCGAGCTGCGTCGCGACATACTCCGGGCTGTTGAGCACGCCCGGGCGGAGGCGACCGAACGCCGCCAGGGCTCAGACGCCGCACACACCGCGTACGCCCACTTCATCGTCGAGGTGGCCGGTCCCCTCGTCCGCCAGACCGTGAGCGTCCTCCGGGGTGAGGGACTGCCCTTTCAGGCGCAGACCCCGGCCGGCTCGGCACGCATCGCCTCGGACAAATCCGCGGACGACTACGTGGAGTTTGTGCTCGACACCACCGTGCGTCCGCCGCGCGTGTTGGGCCGCCTCAGCATCAGCCTGACGCGCCAGAACGTACAGGTGGAAGAAACCCCGATCGCCGAAGGCACCGCGATCGGCAAACTCGCCGAAGAACATCTGCTGCCGTTCCTGGTCCCCGCCGTGGGCCGGCTCGCCGCACGCTGAGGTCCCATGCTTCCGTCGCAGACGGTCGAGAATTACCTCAAGACCATCCACCTCACTGAGGCGGCCAACCGCGCACACGCGCTGGCGCCATCAGGCGAGCGCGCGCTTGTGCCCATGGGCCAACTCGCCTCCGCGCTCGGTGTTGTTCCGGGCACGGCAACGACGATGGTGAAGACGCTTGCGGAGTCGGGCCTCGTCCATTACGAGCCGTACATGGGGGTCAGGCTCACCGAAGCGGGCGAAAAGCTCGCCTCCCTGGTCCTGCGCCGCCATCGCCTCGTTGAGTTGTTCCTCGTCAACGTGCTCGGCATGAGCTGGGCGGAGGTGCATGACGAAGCCGAGCGGCTCGAGCACGCCGTGTCCGAGCGGCTCATCGACCGCATCGACGAAATGCTGGGACGGCCGGAAACCGACCCCCACGGCGATCCGATTCCGACTGCAGAAGGCACGATCTCGCACCCGGAATACGTGGACCTGCTGTCGGCACCTCTGAATCGGGTGTTGACCGTCGTGCGGGTGGTTGACCAAGGCCCGGACTTCCTGCGCTTCATCGAAGAGCGCCATCTCAAGCCCGGCAGCACCGTCGTCGTCGAGTCCCGGGACGATATGGCGGACTCGGTTTTGCTGCGCACGGACGCCGGCGGACCTGTCACCATTGGAACCAAGGCAGCCTCCAAAGTGTTCGTGCAATTGGGCTAGACTTGTTTTGATTAGTCAAAATTTGTATTATGGCTATTCGAAATGACCGGTGACCTTCTCACGTTCCTGCTCGTTGGCCTGGCGGTTGCCGCGGCAGTGTTTGTATTCGCTCGGTGGCGCGAAAGGCGAATGGCCGCGCGCGGCCGCCAGCACCTTGAAGACGCCCTCAAACATCTTTTCGACCTTGAGTATCGCGGCAGCCATGGCACCCTCGCGTCGCTGACCGGTGCGCTCAGACTTCCAGACCGTAGAGTGCTCGATCTGGTCGCCCGCATGCAGTCCCAAGGTCTGCTTGCCGCGCGTAACCGCGAATTTGATCTCACCCCAGAAGGTGAACGCCTCGCGTTGCAGGTCATCCGCGCCCATCGCCTGCTCGAACGTTACTTCGCGGACGAAGCGCGACTGCCCCTCAAGGACGTCCACGCGGCCGCCGAACGCGGAGAGCACACGCTCTCCCCTGACGATGCCGATCGCCTCTCGGCGTCAATGGGACACCCAGTGGTCGATCCTCACGGCGATCCGATTCCGACGCGCGAGGGCTATGTGCCGCCCGCAGCCGGAGTGCCTGCGACCGCATGGCCGCTCAACCAACTCGCGCGAGTCGTCCACCTGGAAGACGAGCCACCCATCTCCTACGCACAACTGGTGGCCGTCGGGATTCGCGTCGGCATGACGATGCGCCTGATCGAGTCCACATCCGGTCGTCTCGTGTTCACCGACGGACTGAACGAATTCAAACTCGCACCTGCCGTTGCGGCGAATATTTTTCTCGCGCCCGCGCCGGTGACCGAGACACTCACGGGACTGATTCCGCTCGCCGAACTTCACACGGGCCGGTCCGGCGAGATCATCTCGCTCGACGATGCCTGCCAGGGATACAGCCGTCGTCGCCTGATGGACCTGGGGTTCACGCAGGGCGCGCGCATCAAGGCCGCGCTCAGCACCTTTGCCGGAGACCCGCGCGCCTATGAAATCCGCGGAACGCTCGTGGCTCTTCGGCGCGATCAATCCCGGCTCGTGTATGTGAGGCCTGACTGATGTCTGAACACAACTGCGGCAGCTGCGTGGCACACGCGGAACTCGCGCGTATGGGCGTGTCGCTCGATCGCGTGGACCGCGTCGTGGCGCTGGCCGGTAATCCCAATACCGGCAAGTCCACCCTCTTTAATGCGCTGACGGGCCTCAAACAACACACCGGCAACTGGCCTGGCAAGACTGTCACTCGTGCGGAAGGTGCCTTCGAGTTCAACCAGATTCGCTACAAAATCGTCGACCTTCCAGGCACGTATTCGCTGTTGTCTGCGTCGCACGATGAACAAATTGCCAGGGACTTTCTGCTGTTCGGTCATCCCGACGCGACCATCGTTGTTATTGACGCCACGGCGATTGAACGCAACTTGAATCTGGTGCTGCAGGTGCTCGAAATCACCGACCGCGTGGTCGTTGCCGTCAATTTGATGGACGAAGCCAAGCGCAAAGGCATCGACGTGGACGTGCGCACGCTGTCGCGCGACCTTGGAGTGCCAGCGGTCGGCATCGTCGCCCGCACTGGTGAGGGGATTCATGCGCTACTCGCGGCTGTGGACGGCGTGGCGTCTGGTGTGACCGAGACCAAGCCGCTCCGAGTCACCGGCACTCCTGAGTTTCAGCGCGCGATCGCGGAACTGGTGCCGATGATCGAAGCCATGGCGCCCGGTGTGCCCAACGCCCGCTGGATCGCGATTCGCTTGTTGGACGGCGACGCTGAAGTGGAAGCGGCCCTGACCTCAGGCCGACTGGTCGAACTCACCGCAGCTCAACAGGAGACTGCGGAACGTTTCAGCCGCAAGATGGCCGTGCAGGGGACCCAGTAGTGAGCACACCTACCGCCGGCAACGTGCTGACACGCGCGGCCGAACTACGGTCCACGCTGCAGTCGCAGTTTCGCGATGAGACGGTGAAATCCCTCTACGCCGAAGCCGAGCGCATCGCCCGACGTGCGTCGCAGGAGAGCGGTTCGCGCCGCTACGACTTCGACCAGAAAGTTGATCGTCTCGTCACGTCACCGGTATTTGGTCTGCCGATCATGGCGTTCATGCTGGCCACGGTGTTCTGGCTGACCATTGCCGGTGCCAACGTGCCCTCCGCCATGTTGGCCACCGGCCTTTTCTGGCTCGGCGACCAGGGCATCGCATTGTTCAAGAGCCTCGGCCTGCCGTGGTGGGTCACCGGCTTCATCTGGGACGGCGTCTATCGCGGCCTCGCCTGGGTCATCGCGGTGATGTTGCCGCCGATGGCGATCTTCTTTCCGCTCTTCACAATGCTCGAAGACCTCGGGTATCTCCCCCGCGTCGCCTTTAACCTCGACTTCCTCTTCCGTCGTGCGGGCGCGCACGGCAAACAGGCGCTGACGATGGCGATGGGATTTGGATGTAATGCGGCCGGCGTCATCGCGACTCGCGTGATTGATTCACCGCGCGAACGCCTGGTGGCGATTCTCACCAATAACTTTGTCCCCTGCAACGGTCGCTTCCCGACGCTGATCATGGTCGCGACCATCTTTGTTGGCGCCACCGTGCCACCGGCAGTGGCGTCCCTGGCCGCAGCTGGGGCCGTCATGGGTGTCGTGATCATCGGCGTGATGTTCACGCTCGCCGTGTCGTGGGGTCTCTCACACACCGTCCTGAAGGGCGAAGCGTCGGCGTTCACACTCGAACTGCCTCCCTACCGTCGTCCTGGCGTGCTTCGAATTCTCTACACGTCGCTCATCGACCGGACATTCTTCGTGTTGATGCGCGCGTTGTGGACCGCGGCGCCAGCCGGTGCGGTGATTTGGATTCTGGCGAACATCACCGTCGGCGATGCGTCATTGGCCCGCCACATCGCCAACAGTCTGAACCCGCTTGGTCACGCCATCGGCCTCGACGGCGTGGTGCTGCTCGCCTACATCATCGCCATTCCCGCCAATGAGATCGTCGTCCCCACGATGATGATGATGTACATGGGCGTCGGCATGATGACCGAGGTCGAGTCGATGGACACGATCCGCGGCATTCTCGTCGACCAGCACGGCTGGACGCTGCTGACCGCAATCAACCTGATGCTGTTTTCGCTCCTGCACAATCCGTGTGCGACGACGATCATCACGATCTACAAGGAGACGCTCAGCGTGAAGTGGACGACCATCGGCACGTTGCTGCCGCTGGGCCTGGCGTTTCTGGTGACGTTCCTCGTCGCGCAGATCTGGCGACTGTTCTAGGAGCGTTCGAGTGTGTTGCACGTAGGGCGCGACCTTCACTAAAGCCGACGCCCTACGAAAGACGCCATCAATCAGGGGCGTACGTCGCAGCCGACGTTGGGGTCTCCCAGAAGCGGACCGCCACGACGTTGAACCCGAGTGAGCGGGCCTGATCGTAGATGAGCTGCGCGAGTCGTTCGGCCGTAGGGTTGCCGTCGATCAGAAACATGGGTTCGCCCTGGGCCTGGAGCACTGCGACCATGGGATCATCGCGGCGAAGGATCATCTTGTGGTCCAGCTCCAGGTCCACCCAGCTCTTCACCAGGCGCTTCACGTCGGAGAAGTCCACGACCATATCGCGCGGGTCCAGTTGGTCCGCCTGAATGTCGATTTCCACGAGCGCGTTGTGCCCGTGGAGGTGCTTGCACACGCCGTCGTAGTCCATCAGGCGATGGCCGTAACAAAAGTCCAGGCGCTTGGTGACAAGGTACGACATCAGCTCTTGATCATGCCGCAAATGGCGGGACTACGGCCAGCGTCACGCTAGTAATTCGTCAGGCGGATGGATCCGTCGCCCGACCGCAAGGTCATCGTCCGGCCCCCGGCGCCAAGTTTGCCGCGGAGTGACCGCTGCTCGCGGGTGCCACCCACCACGTCGGTCATCGCCAAATCCGAGCGCGCGCGATCTCCCGATCCCGGCTCCGCATCCACGATCGCGCTGAAGCCTTCCGGCAGTTCGGCGACGATGGATCCGTCAGAGGTGGTGATCAACCAATCGTCGGTCATCGCCGCGCCTCGCCTGATTCGCAGCACAATCGAGCCGTCCCCCGACCGCACACGCAACGAGGAAGGAATGCCCGACACCCGCACCGTGCCGTCGTCGGTTCTGGCTTCGACCTTGCCGGTCACGTCCTCAAGCTGAATGGACCCATCACCAGACTCGACGATCAACTCACCAGCCGTTTCAGTGGCGCGCACGGTGCCGTCCGAGGTCTTCAACTCCAGACGGCCATCAAGACGATCCACCAGAATGCTGCCGTCGCCGCTGCGCGCATTCACATTCACCCGGCGCGGTGCGTTCACGATGATCCGGGCCGTGGGCGATGTGAAGGTGCCGATGCCGATGTAGGACGAACTGCCTGAATACCGAACGTCAACCGTGATGGTGTTGCCTTTTTGCTCGGCCATCACCTGAATCCGGTCGGTGGCGCCCTTGTCCTGGGCGCGCTTTTCAATTTCAATGGTGACCTCGTTCCGGTCCCACCCGCGCACTTCGATCGCCCCGTCAAAGGTCGTGAGATTCAGGTCGACGATCCCTTCAACGACATACTTTTTTTCATCACGAACGATGTGGCCCTGGTGGTCTACGTTGACCGAACACGCCCCGGAGGCCAGGAGCGTGGACAACAGCGCGACGTGGGGCAGCGTGGGCAGGCGCATGTGTACCCCTACGGACGCGGCGGAGATTGCGTTCGTACCCCGCCAACCCAGGTTTCAACGACCTGGAGAGTTGATGACAGCACCACCAGATCGGCGTGGCGGCCCCGGATAATGGCTCCCTGGGTGGTCAGACCGAGCTCCCGAGCCGGGGTGGTGGAACACAGCGTGGCCGCATCCACGAGCGACTGCTCCGCCTTGGTGACCAGCGTCGCAAACACCCGGTCCATCGTCGCCACACTTCCGGCAAACGTCCCGTCGTCGAGCGTGGCCGTGTCGCCAACGGTGATGCGCCGGCCGCCAAGCGTGGCACAGGAACCGCGCGGCAGGCCCGAGCCCGCGGTGCCGTCGGTGATGGCCATGACGCGTGAAGGGCCCTTGGCGGCGATGGCGATGCGTGCCACGGCAGGATGCACGTGGAACCCGTCGCAGATGATCTCGGCTGCGACGTCCTCGCGCTCGAGTACCGCCCCGACCAGCCCGGGTTCGCGATGTGTCATGGGCGACATGCGGTTGAACAGATGGGTCGCGTGATTGGCGCCCAGTTCGATGGCTTCAATGGCCTGATCGTAGGTGGCGCCGGAATGTCCGAGCGACACCCGGATGCCCGCCTTGCGCGCCGCCCGGAGCAGGTCAAACCCACCCGGGATCTCCGGCGCCATCGTGAAGATGCCAACGTCCGATGAAAAAATGAGCTCGGAGGCGATTTTCGGAAAAATCGCCTCCGAGCTCATTTTTTGCAGCCACTCTAACGGTTGGGCGCCGCGGTAGTCAGGGTTGATGAAGCCGGTCTCGAGGTGGGCGGGCAGAACGCGGGCGGCGTCGGGCTCACCGCCCACTCGTGCGGCGCCGACGGCCGCCAGGAACGACGCCAGCGCCTCTGGTGAACAGGCTATCGAGGTCGGACAAAACGCTGTGACCCCAAACTGCGGGAGAAGCCGAGCCACCCTCCGCACCGCGTCCGCATCATCCATCACGTCCACGCCGAGCACGCCATGCACGTGGACATCGATAAATCCCGGTACAAGAAAACGACCATTGAGGTCGTACCGGGTTTCGCCAGGGCCCACTTCTCTGGGGCCCGCCACGAGATCGGCAATACGGCCGTCTTCGATCACGACTGTGAGGTTGGATGCCACCCGGTCGGGCAACACCACATCCGCGCCGCAGAGCAGAACTCGCGACGCCATCGAGTGTTACACGCCCATCGCGTGGAAGCCGCCGTCGACCATCAGCACTTCGGCGGTGACGGCGCGGCCGGCGGGGCCGAGCAGGAAGATGGCTGCATCGGCCACTTCACTGGTCTCCACCGTGCGCCGAAGCGGTGCGCGATCACGGTAGGTCTGGAGGATCTGCGAGAAACCCGAAATGCCCGCAGCAGCGAGGGTCTTGATGGGTCCCGCGGAGATGGCGTTGACGCGAATCCCCTGCGGACCGAGATCACTCGCGAGATACCTGACGCTCGATTCAAGCGCCGCCTTCGCCACACCCATCACGTTGTAATTGGTGAACACCCGGTCGGCACCCAGGTAGCTGAGCGTGAGAATGCTGCCACCACCACGTGCCGCCATCATCGGTGCCGCCCGTCGCGACAACGCGATGAGTGAGTACGCACTCACATCGAGCGCAATGCGGAAACCTTCACGCGACGTCTGCACAAACGGCGCCGCGAGATCTTCACGCAGCGCGAACGCCGCTCCGTGCAGCATGAAGTCGAGTCCACCATGTTCTGTTTCGATGGCTGCAAACAGCGCATCAATCTGCCCATCGTCGGTCACGTCACACGGCAGCACTGTCGCACTGGGCAACGTGGCCGCGAGTTCACGCACGTTTTCTTCGAGTCGTTCTCCGGCGTACGTCAGAACGAGGGTGGCGCCTTCGGCAGCCGCCGCCTGCGCGATCGCCCAGGAGATGGATCGCTTGTTGGCCACGCCGACAATGAGGCCAATTTTGTTTGTCAATACAGCCATGAAGAGTTTCTGGATGCTCAGATAACTGGACGCGGCTTCTTGCTGCGACGACGACGGCGACCGGTGCCCGGGGGGCGATGGCCGTTGGGGGCATCCGGCGCGCCGGCACCTGGCTGACCCTCACCTCGGGGGGCCTCGCTGCGGAATCCTTCACTGCGGAAGCCGCCACCACGCGACTGGCCGTTGCCATTCATCGGGCTGTGTCCGTTGCTGTGCCCGTTGGACTGGCGATCGTGACTGGGCCCGCCCGAGCGGAACATCTGCGATCCGCGCACGTTGCGCTGATGCATGGTGAATTCCGGGATCGGCCGAGGCGTCGGCACGTGATTTTCGTTGCGAGGGAGAGAGGCGCGAATGAGGGTGCGATGGAGTGTCCACCCTTCCTCCACCTGCGGAGCCGGTTCCGGCCCTGGCTCGGGCTCGGGTAGTGCGGCCGGCTCGGGTGGTTGTGCCGCCGCCAGAACGATCGGAGGGGGTGCAACCACCGTTCCCGCCGTGACGTTGGCGAGCACCTGGTCGTACAAGGCCGCAGTCGGGTCTTTCTTCTTTCTGACCGGGGCTTTGCCACCTTTGAAGACGTGTTCAGCCTCGCAGGTATTGCAGCGAGTCTGTTTGATGTCGTCTCCGACAATGGCCACTATGGCGTGGTTGGTTAGGCGTCGTTCACGCGGACAGTAGTCGTCCACGAGATCGCCCAAGCGCAGTGGGCGCTGTTCCATTCGTTCTGTGTCTCCCGCAAGAGCGACCGCCTGAAACCAAGGTCCGAAAAGACCTCAAAGCGAAGTACATCAGGCAATCGTGTAGGTCGGTGGAGGATAACAACAAATTGCAGGTCAGCGCAACAAAATGAGCTCGGAGGCGATTTTTCCGAAAATCGCCTCCGAGCTCATTTTGTGTCCAGCCAGCGGAGAGCGGCCTCCAGATCCGGGTCGCGCCCGGCGCGCAGGACGGCCAAATCCAGCGTCACGTGTTCGTCGGGAATCACTCCCTCGCCCTCGAGGCGACGCCCGGTGCCGGTCACAAAGTCACCCATCACATACATGAGCAGGTCCCCGTTGGGGAGCCGTTTGGTGGAGGCCGGCAGGGCCTGGCCGGCGGTCGCCCGTCCAAAGACGCGAGCGCGGCCGAGGCTCTGTAGTGCCCCGGCAAAACACTCGGACGCGGACGCGGTGAGTTCGTCCACCAGTAGCGCGACAGGTCCGGCAAACGGGATGACTGATCGCCCATCGGACATCACCACGCGCGGGTTGGCGGCAAACTCCAACTCGGAGTCACGGGTCTTCATGCGACCGAGTACGACTTTTTGATCGAACACGTGGCCGGCGACGCCACGAATCATGGCGGCCAAGCCCCCAGGGTTGCCGCGCAGGTCGATCACCAGCCCATCCTGATTACGATGGCGGTCGATCGCCGATTCAATCAGTGGATTGGCCGATGCCATCCACACGTTGAATCCGATGATGCCCACACCCATACCGGAGGGTGTCTTCGCCGCCCGGGTGTTCACCTGCACGTGAAACGGCGGCAGGTCCCCAAGCACGACGCGGTCCCCCGCCGGCTGTTCTCGTCGGACGATGAGCGTCTGCTCGCGTCCACCCGCGCGCACGGTCAGCTTCGCAGAGGAGGCCTCGGGTCCCTGCAGCGCGGTCTGCACACGACGCCACACATTCAAGGCCACCATGCGGGGATCATCGTGCGTCCCGGCGGCAATCCAGGGCGCCACCACGGCATCGTCGACGTTCACCAACACCTGGCCAGGCGTGATTCCGACCCGTGACGCGTCCGACCCGTCACTGACACGCGTGATCACGACCTCACCGCCGATCAGTCGAGTATCAATCGGCACGATGGCACTCCCGGTCGGAACCGGATCGGTCGCGGTCGGCGGAGACATCAAGCCAAAGTGTGATCGTTTGAGGGTTGCGAGCATTTCTCGAATCACGGCACGAGCGGCATCCGGGCTGGTGGCTGCGAGCACCTTGGGTCGAAGCGACGCCCTCACGCCGTCCCAGTCGAGCCCGCCAAACGTCGGGTCGTAGAACGTATCGCGAATGGTGGTCCACGCGTCATCAAACGACGCCACATCCACAGGTCGCGCAGTGGCGACCGCCACTGTGTCTTTCTTGATCATCGCGCGGATCACCGGTGGAGGGTCCAGTGCGTCGGGCTTCACGCTGTTGAAGTCGAGCGTGCTGATCACGAAATGTTGTTCGAATCCCATCGCGGACTGAACGACGCGCGTCGGTTGCTTGATGGCGCCAAACGTCGTGTAGTCGCGAAGGGTGATCTTCATGGGCACTTTGCCCATCGGCGTCTCGCTGATGCCTTCGCTGCCGATCAGCAGACCATTGTCGGCATCAAAATATTCGTCACGCGTTTCGCCCGTCACATAGGTCACGGTCGCCTTGAACGCCTGACGGCCATCAAATTCGACGCGCGCCACTGTGACAATCGACGCCACGAGATCGGGCGGATGCAGCACTGCGTCAAAGTGCGAGTCGTTTTTCATTTCCGCAAGCGGCTTGCCGGTGACCAGTGACGGCCCGACCATGGCGTCAATCATCCAGCCCACCCCATCGCTAAACCCCATCTCCGACTTGCCCAATCCGCCGATTTCCATGCGGACGATGGAGCGGGAGGGGCGGGCGGACCACATTTCGAGTGTGCCGCGCAGGTTCTGCGCCGGCACCTCAATCACGCCGGAGGCGTGCATCGACGTCACCGCGAGCCAGGCGGCCTCACCGCCAATGGCCGCCACATATCGCGCCACCAGCTCAGCACCCGTCGGCAGCGGTGCCTGTCCGTGAGCGACCATATTGGGCACGCTGCAAACAGTGACCAAGGCCATCAGTCGTCGTGCCCACTCGCGCCGTGTTCGTGTCACCATGAAGTTCTCCGGTCAGCCAATGATAGTGCGAAGAGTCGAGACGAGGTCCCAACGATGATGCGTCCCTGGATTGTGTGTGTGGTGTTCGTGCTGGCGATCGGTGTGACCAGTCCGGCGGTGCACTCGCAGAGTGCGGCGGCCGTCGGCAACTGGCCGCAGTGGCGTGGGCCCAGTCGTGACGCGGTCTCCACCGAGACCGGGTTGTTGCAGAGCTGGCCCGAGGGTGGTCCGCGTCGGTTGTTTGCTGCGACCGGCATGGGCGCGGGTTTCTCGAGCGTCGCCGTCACAGGTGGACGCATTTATACGATGGGCGACCGTCGTGACGGTCAATACGTGCTCGCGTTCAACGAAGCCGACGGTGCGCCACTCTGGGCCACGCGCGTGGGCGGCACCCACGTCGATCAGTACGGTGGGCCACGCGCCACACCAACGGTGGACGGCGCGATGGTCTATGCGGTCTCGACCGATGGCGACCTTGTGGCTCTCGAGTCTGCGACCGGATTGCTCAAGTGGCACAAGAGTCTGACGAAGGATTTTGGTGCGCCCACACCTGGCTGGCAGTTTGCCGAATCCCCCCTTGTGGACCAAGACCGTGTCGTCATCACACCGGGATCACGGCGCGCGGCGATGGTGGCGTTCGACAAGGTCACCGGCAAGGAGCTCTGGCGGGCCTCAATGCCGTCCATTGGCTCCAACGGACTCGACAGTCCGGATTATTCGTCGATCGTGATTTCCAACGGTGGCGGCGTGAAGCAATACGTCCGCCTGATGGGCCGCGGCGTCATCAGTGTGCGCGCCAACGATGGCTGGTTCCTCTGGGGGTACAACAACGTGGCCAACAGCGTCGCCAATATCTCGACGCCGATCATCAAGGACAACCTTGTGTTTGCGTCAACGGGATATCAAACCGGCGCGGCATTGCTTGAACTGTCCGCTGCACCAGAAGGACGCGTCACCATGCGCGAACGGCACTTCCTCGAGAGCCGTATTTTTCAAAATCACCACGGCGGCATGGTGCTGATTGGCGATCACGTGTATGCGGGCCATGGACACAACCGCGGAACCCCCATCGCCATCGAACTGGCAACCGGCCGAGTGGCCTGGGGTGGCAATGTGCGCAACGCCGGCGAGGGCTCAGCCGCCGTCATGGCCGCCGATGGGCATCTCTACTTCCGCTATCAGAATGGCGTGATGATGCTCATCGAAGCGACACCAACGGCGTATCGCGAAAAGGGCCAGTTCCTGATTCCCAATGTACGCAATCCCAGCTGGTCACATCCCGTCGTCACTGGCGGCAGGCTCTACCTGCGCGAGCAGGACACGCTCAACGTGTACGATGTGAAACGGTAACCATGTTAAAAGGCACGCGCACGGCCGTCATTCACCGCATCCAGCCGATTTCGATTCACGGGCAGGTCTCTCTCGACGTCTTCTGGACCGATCCCGAGGACGCAGAGGGTGAGATTCGCCATGCTCGGGTTGGCGACGAAGCCGCGCCGCGCCACATGCAGAAGGGCGACACGGTCACGCTGCACTATCTGATGGGGATGGTGACGGAAATTACGAAGACGTAGTGCGCAGCGCTGGGTGCTCAGTGCTTTCCTCGGGTTTCGGGGATTCCGAGCCAAAAGATCGCGGCGACTAAATATGCCGCGGCTGTGACAGACAGCGCGGCGGGATAACCTTGCGTTTGGACGAGGTCACCCACCACCCACGGGGCGGACGCGCTCGCCACACGACCGATGTTGTAGGTGAGCCCCTGCGCGGTGGCGCGAACGGCTGTGGGATACAGCTCTGCGGTCACCGCTCCAAAGCCGCTGAAGTAGCCGGTCCCGAAAAATGCGACGAATGGCCCGAGTGCCAGCAACAACCACGGCGTGCTCGTGTTCGCGTACGCCAGCACAAACACGGCCGCGAGCACCAGGTAGCCGACGTAGGTACGACGACGGCCGATGCTGTCGCTGATGTAGCCAAAGGTGACATAGCCGAACCACATGCCCACCTGCATCACGACCACAAACCAATTCATCGAGACGTTCGATAGACCGACAGAGCGCAGGTACGACGGGATCCACAGGTTGAGCCCCCACCACGCGAACATCGTGCACGCGTTCATCAGGGTGACGATGACGGTGATGCGCAACATCGGGCCGGCCATGGCCTGACGGATGGAGACACCCGATGGCTTCGCCTTCTCAGCGACCCACACGGCCGGCTCTTCAACGTTGCGCCGCACCCAGAACGCATACAGCGCCGGCAACACGCCGACGAAAAACACCCAGCGCCAATCCAGGCCGGCAATGTCCTGCACGAGCCAGTTGACGATGGCCGCAAGGGCGTAGCCGATGGCCCACGAACTCTGCATGAAGCCGAGTGCCTTGCCGCGATGTTCGGCTTTCCAGGTTTCAG
>JBKJTD010000409.1:0-2878 GCA_046590915.1 Vicinamibacterales bacterium | reverse complement strand
TGAGATCGCGATGGACGATGCCCGCATCGTGCGCAGCTTCGAGCGCCTCGGTGATCTGCCGGGCGATCGGCAGCGCGTCATCGATCGGCATGGCGCCCTGGGGCAGCAGGGCGCCCTCCACTTGAAGGGCGCCAAGGACTTCCGATAAATCCCGCCCCTCCACAAGCTCCATTACCAGCGCGTTCCCCTCGACTCCGTAGATCGTGGCGATGTTCGGGTGATTGAGCGAGGCAAGTGTCCTGGCCTCGCGTTCAAAACGCATGAGGCGGTCGGGGTCACTCGCGAATGACTCGGGGAGTATCTTCAGCGCGACATCGCGGTCGAGCTTCGAGTCACGCGCGCGGTAGACCTCCCCCATGCCACCGGCGCCCAGGGGCGCGACGATGGTGTAGGGGCCGAAACGGGAGCCGGGAGTGAGTGACACGGCCACAGAGTGTGCCATACTCCAGCCGCTCCGCACGGCTCACGCTCAGTGGTAGTGCCCGTGCGCAGGATCCCAGACGCCGCCGGTCTTGGCAACGTGCGTGGTCTCCGTGGTGAAGTTCGACACGACGGCGAGCAGCCCCGCACCGAGAATCAGGCTGATGAGCACAATCATCATCATTTGCCCCATGCTGCGCTCACCTTTCGATTCGCAGCATTTCTTGTATTTCTTGCCGCTGCCGCACGAGCAGAGATCGTTGCGTCCTACCTTCGTGGCCTGGGCCATGGCTGCACTCCTGGTTCCGGGTTATTTCTTCTTCGGGCGATACACGTGAGTTGAGTGACCGAAGAATACCTCGGCCGCCTCCATCAACGTCTCCGACATCGTCGGATGCGGATGAATCGACAGTTTGAGGTCTGACGCCAGCGCGGCCATCTCGACCGCGAGCACACCCTCCGCGATCAGTTCACCAGCGCCGGCGCCGACGATGCCCACGCCGAGGATGCGTTCGGTCTCGGGATCGATGATGAGCTTGGTCATGCCGTCCGGCCGGTCAATCGCCAGCGCGCGTCCAAGCGCGGCCCACGGGAACTTGGCGACTTCGACCTTGCGGCCCTGCTTCTTCGCATCGTTTTCGGTGAGGCCGCACCACGCGACTTCAGGATCGGTGAATACCACCGCAGGAATCGCCTGCGGCTCAAACGCCACCTTGTGGCCAAGCATGGCTTCGACGGCCACCTTGGCTTCGTGCGACGCCTTGTGCGCGAGCATCGGCTCCCCCACCACATCCCCAATGGCCGAGATCCCCGCAATGTTGGTCCGCATCGCCGAATCCACCGTGATGAAGCCCTTGTCGCTCACGGTCACTCCGGCCTTGTCGAGTCCGGGTATCGCCGAGTTCGGACGCCGGCCGATGGAGACAAGGACGCGATCGTAGGTCTCCTCAGTCTTGGCACCATCAGCCTGGCCTGAGCCTGTCGAAGGGCCTTCCATGGAGACGGTGATCCCGTCCTTCGCTTCCTTCATCCCCGTGACCTTGGTCTTGAGGAGAATCTTGTCCATCGTCGTCTCCAGACGACGCGCGAGGAAGGTGACGAGGTCACGGTCCGCGCCTGGCAACAGACCGTCGGTCATTTCCACGACGGTGACCTTGGTGCCGAGCGCTGCGTAGACCGAGCCGAGTTCGAGGCCGATGTATCCGCCACCGACCACGAGCAACGTCTTCGGAATCTCGGGCAGGTCGAGCGCGCCGGTGGAGTCCATCAGGCGGTCGCTCTTGATGTCGAGACCGGGAATGCGCGTGGGATAGGACCCCGTCGCGATAATCGCGTGTTCAAACGCGAGCGCCTGCGTGCCACCGGCCGCACGTTCAATGGACAGGTTCTTCGCATCCACAAACGACGCCTTGCCCTGGATGAACGTGATCTTGCGTTGTTTGGAGAGCTGCCCCAGGCCGCCGGTCAGTTTGGTGACGACGCCCTCTTTGAAGCTGCGGAGTTTGTCGAGATCGATCTTCGGCTCGGCGTACGTCAGTCCCCAGTGCGACGCGTGCTTGGCTTCGCTTGCGACCTTGGCCACATGCAACAGCGCTTTCGACGGAATACATCCGCGATACAGACACACGCCGCCGGGGTTTGGTTCCATATCCACGAGCGTGACCTGCATGCCGAGGTCCGCCGCATAAAACGCGGCCGCATACCCGCCAGGCCCGCCACCGATGACTACCAACTGTGTTGAAGACGACATATCAAGAAACCCTCACAGATAACAATTCACAGCGAGACGTGGAGGACTGGGAGTTTTCTTTTCTTTAATGAAAACTTCTCCCAGCTCTCCACGTCTCGTTGTGCAAAATCTTAAAGCACCATCGTCAGCGGCGATTCGAGGGCTTCCACGATGAAGCGCAGGAAACGCGCGGCGTCGGCGCCGTCGATGACGCGGTGGTCGTAGGAGAGCGACAACGGCAGCATCGGCCTGGGCACAAACTGCGAGCCGTCCCACACGGGTTCAATACCGCCGCGTGACATGCCGAGGATGGCGACTTCGGGCATGTTGACGATCGGCGTAAACGACGTGCCGCCGATGCCGCCCAGATTGGTCACCGTCATCACACCGCCCGACATTTCGTCGAGGCTCAGCTTCTTGTCGCGCGCCTTCTGCGAGAGCGACGCCAAATCGACGGCAATCTGCGTGATCGACTTGGTGTTGACCTCGCGCAAGACCGGCACGAGCAACCCGTTGGGCGTATCCACCGCGACACCGATGTGGCGATACGCCTTCATCACGATGGCGTTGTTGGCCATGTCGACTGACGAGGCAAACTGCGGGTATTTGTCCATGGCCGCCGCGAGAATCTTGATGATCACCGCGGTGATGGTCAGCTTGCCGCCGGCCTTTTCCACGCGCGGACCGTACGCATCGCGAAACGCCTCAAAGCCCGACAGGTCGGCCTTG
>JBKJTD010000271.1:0-7208 GCA_046590915.1 Vicinamibacterales bacterium | reverse complement strand
CATCCAGATCGACCCGCGATTGACGCTCTTCCAGACGCCGCCGGCACCCGTGGCCACGTAATAGATGTTGGGATTTTTTGGATCCACATCGAAATCCGCAATGCGGCCGGTGACCAGTGATGGTCCGATGCCGCGAAGTTCGAGCCCGTCAAACACCTGCGAGGTGAGACGGTCATTCGATGGTGCCTGTTGGGCAAACAGGCCTGCGGCGACGAAAAACGACATCGCCGATACGGCGACGGTCAAGCGATTCTTCATGGAGGTGCCTCCTGGGCACGGCCGATTGTGGCACAAGACAGGCACCCCGCCCTACTTGCCTCCGGCCATCGCCTTCCAGGTCGCCTCGTACGCGTCCACATTCGCCATCGTGACGACGTCGACACCGGAGTCGACGATGGGATTGGCGGGACGATTGCCCTTCACGAGGTTGTGCAGCAGTTTGATCGACTCTTCGCCCCAGCCGAAGTACTTCTGACCCAGCAGCACCTGCACCTTGCCCTCGCGCAGGAGGGAGATGGCCGACGCCACCGTGTCAAACGACACGAACTTCGTGGTCGGCGGCACGGGCGCCAGGGCGCTCGCACTGAACACGGGCCATCCACCCACTGAGACCCATGCTCCGAGGGTCGGGTACCGGTTGGTGCCGGTCGCGATGATCTCGCTGGTGCGCACACCGTCCTCCTTGATGTCATACGTCTCGAGGATCGTGATGCCCGGGTGCTTGGCGAGCGCTTCGCGCGCGCCGGCGAGGCGACGCTCAAGGTTGGTCGCGCCAAGGCTGGTGATGAACGCGACGGTGCCCTTGCCGTTGAGCAGCCTGGCGGTTTCTTCACCCATGATGCGGCCGGACTGGTAGTCGTCCACGCCGTAGAATGCCGCGCGCTTGGAATCAGGCGCATCCGAGTCCCACGTCACCACCGGAATGCCCATCTCGACGGCTTTGTCGATCGTGGACGTCAGAAATGACGCGTTCAGCACGGAGATCGCGATGCCATCCACCCTCTGGTTGATGAACGACTCGAGAATCTCCTTCTGACGAAGCTCGTCGGCGCGATCGGGGCCGCGATAAATGACGTCGACACCGAGCGCCGCGCCTGCCCGCTCGCCACCAATGCGCGCATAGTCAAACACGGGAATGTCGAGCGCCTTCGGGATGAGCGCAAACCGCAACTTCTTCGGCGCATCGTCTCCCCCCCCACACGCGACCGCACCCATGACCGCGACCACAACCAACAGCAGTATCTTTTTCATTGCTACCCTCTCACGCATGGCCGCCCCGAAGAACCGCTCCATTGCCTCATTGCCTCAGTGCCCCATTGGCCCATTGGCCCATTTCATCGGGCGCGGCGCACCATGACTTGATCCATCACCACAATCACAATCACCGCGAGACCCACGATCACACGGTCGTAAAACGTCGCACCTGGAATCTGCGGCAGTGCGTTGCGCAACACTCCGAAAATCAGCGCGCCCAGCACGGCACCGGCCACCGAACCACGACCACCGGTGAGGCTCGTGCCGCCGACCACCGCTGACGCGATGATATCCAGTTCGTAACCATTCGCGAGGTCCGCCTTGCCCTGGCCCTGGACGATGGCGAGCACCACGCCGGAGGTCGCCGCCAGGAGGCCCGCCGTCACATACGCCGTGGTTTTGATGAAACCCACGCGCACGCCGGAGAACAAGGCTGCCATTTCATTGCCGCCGACGGCGAAAATCGCTCGGCCCCACTGGAACTGCTTCATCAAAATCTGGAAGGTCACCGCGAGCACGACCATCACGATCGGCGGCACCCAGTCGATCGACACCCCGGCCACGGTCCAGTTGCGAGGCAACTTCGCCGAGAGGTCATAAAACCGCGCCTCGGTGATGATGAATCCCACACCTCGCCAGATGCCCATCACACCGAGCGTTGCGATAAATGGCGGCAGCTTCATGCCGACGATGAGCCACGACGACACCAAGCCTGCGGCCAGTCCCACGAGCATGCCCATCAACACGCTGGGAAACAGCGGCCATCCGACCTCGACGAAGAAATAGCCGATGACGACGCTGGTGAGTCCGATGACGGCACCCGAGGCCAGATCGATTCCGCCCGTGATGATGACGATGGCCGCGCCGATGGCGGCGATGCCGTAGATCGATGAGTACTTCAGGATGAGCAGGCCGTTGCCCACATTGAGGAACGGATGCCGCCCCGACTCCGGCCAGAGATACCACGTAAAAAACAGCACCTCACACATCAGGATGACCACGGTGCTGACCTCGCGCGCGCGCCAGATCGACTTCATGACGCCACCTCATGGGTGGCCATTTGCATGACGGTCTGCTCAGTCGCCGCGTCGCCCAGCAATTGCCCGCGCAACCGCCCTTCGCGCATGACGAGCACCCGATCGGACAAGGCGAGCACTTCCGGCAAATCACTGGAGACCATCAGGCACGCCATCCCCCGATCCGCTGCACGGCGAATCAGATTGTGAATTTCAAACTTGGCGCCAACGTCCACGCCCTTGGTCGGCTCGTCGAGCAGCAGCACAGACGGGTTGGTCGCGAGCCACTTGCCGATGACCACCTTCTGCTGATTGCCGCCTGACAGCGCGTCTGGTGTGACGTCCTGGTGCGGAGTCTTGATGGCCAGCGCATCGACCTGCGCCTGTCCGGCCATCCGCTCGGAGGCGTGATCGATCGCCCACTTGCGGTCCTTGGCTGCCGTCGGCAACGCGAGGTTGTGGCCGACCGACAAATTAAAACAGAGTCCCTGCCTCTGCCGTTCCTCTGGCACCAAACCCAGCCCCGCCCGAGCCGCATCGTCAGCCGACGCGACGTGCAACGGAGTACCGTTGGCCTCAACGGTGCCGGATGTGTGGTGGGTGATGCCGAAGAGCGACTCCAGCAGTTCGGTGCGCCCGGAGCCGACGAGGCCGAACACCCCGACGATCTCGCCCTTGGCGACCTCAAACGAAATGTCCGTAAATGCTTTGCCTCGCGAGAGCGCGCGCACTGCCAGCGCCGGGGTGCCGCCGGTGGAAGGCACCACACGAGCAGCCCGCACCGGCGGCTCACGCCCGACCATCGCCCGCACGATGTCATCGGATGAGGTGGTGGCGCGATCAAAGGTGTTGACGTAGTGACCGTCTCGTAGCACGGTGATCTGGTCACACAGCCGGTAGACCTCGGGCAGCCGATGCGAGACGAAGAGCACGGTCACTCCGCTGTTCCTCAGGGTCGTCACCACCTGAAACAGGTGATCGACCTCCGCATCGGTCAGCGACGTAGTCGGCTCGTCGAGCACAAGGACGCGACAATCAAAGGCGAGTGCGCGGGCCACCTGGATGAGCTGTGCATGAGCGGCGGACAGCTGGTCCATGGGGGTATCAGGTGTCGTCGGCACGTGCAGCTGGGTCAGCAGTTCGCGGGTCTTGGCAAACATGGCCGCCTCGTCGAGCCGGCCGAGCGCGCCGGTCATTTCGCGGCCGGCGAAAATGTTGCCACTGACGGTCAGGTTCGGAAACGACAACATCTCCTGATAGACCATGCCGATCCCGCGCTCAAGGGCTTCCCGCGGCGAAGTGCAGTCAAGGGGCGCCTCATCGAGACGCACCGCGCCATGGTCGGGTCGGACAATCCCAGCGAGAATTTTCAGCAGCGTTGACTTGCCCGCACCGTTTTCCCCAACGACCGCGTGGGCCTGCCCGGCAGGGACGGCAAAGCTGACGCCAGTCAAGGCGCGCACTGCCCCAAACGACTTGCTGACGTCGTCAAATCTGAGTCCGGACCCGGCCATAGTCAGGCGGCATCGTATACGATTCGGCCATGCGAACACTGTGCACTTCTGCCCTCCTGGCCACCACGCTGCTTGCATCGGGATGCGGAGGCGAGGCAATCTCCGAGTCCATGACATTGACGCCGCCGCGGGTGCAGAAAGCAGACTTCGGCACCACCGCCGATGGCCGACTGGTGGACATGTACACGATTCGCAACGGACAGGGCGCCGAGCTCACGGTGCTGACCTACGGCGGCATCATCCAGTCGCTCAAGGTGCCCGACCGCACGGGGGCGATCGACGATGTGGTGATGGGTTTTGATTCGGTGGCGGGATACGAAAAGAGCTCGCCGTATTTTGGCGCGATCATCGGACGCGTCGCCAATCGGATCGCCAACGGCACCTTCTCGCTCGACGGCAAGACCTACACCCTGGCGAAGAACAACGAGGTCAATCACCTGCACGGTGGGGTGAAGGGATGGGACAAGGCGGTGTGGCTGGCCGAGCCGTTCCAGGACAGACGCGGCCCGGGCCTTTTGCTCACCCACACCAGCGCGGACGGCGATGAGGGGTATCCCGGCAAGGTCACCGCGCATGTGCGCTACACGCTGACGGCCGCCAACGAACTGGTTGTGGAATACCACGCCACGACAGACGCGCCCACGGTCATCAACATGACGCAGCACAGTTATTTCAATCTCGGCGGCAGCAAGGCGGCAGACATTCTCGGTCACGAGCTGACGATCAATGCGGATCGATTCACGCCGGTCAACGACACGCTGATTCCGACGGGAGAAATTGCGGCTGTGGACGGTACGCCCTTCGACTTCCGCACGCCGACCCCGATCGGAACGCGTATTGCCAATGCCGATGTGCAGATGACACGCGGCCGCGGATACGACCACAACTACGTACTCAACCGCAGCGGCGCGGGCCTGCAATTGGCGGCCTCAGTGTATGAGCCCGTCACGGGCCGCACGATGGAGATCCGCACCACCGAGCCCGGCATTCAGCTCTACACCGGCAACTTTCTGGATGGGTCATTTACTGGAAAACGCGGCCGTGCTCACCCGCATCGATCGGGGTTCTGCCTGGAAACGCAGCACTATCCCGACTCGCCGAACCAATCGTCGTTCCCCTCTGTCGTGCTGCGCAAAGGCGAAGATTACAAGTCGGAGACGATCTTCAAATTCGGCGTGCGTTAGGATGACCTTCACACCCACCCCTTCTGACAAGTTCACCTTCGGCCTCTGGACCGTCGGCCACCCCGGTCGCGATCCGTTCGGCGAGCCCACGCGGCCTCGGCTCGATCCGGTCGACATCGTGCACAAACTCGCCGACATCGGCGCGTGGGGCGTCAACCTCCACGACAACGATCTGGTCCCCATCGACGCCACCCCTGCCGAGCATGACCGCATCGTGTCCGCGTTCAAGGCAGCGCTCGCCGACACCGGTCTTCGGGTGCCCATGGCCACCACCAACCTGTTCACGGACCCGGCGTTTCGCGACGGTGCGTTCACGTCACCCGATGCGGCGGTGCGTGCCTACGCCGTGCAAAAGACGATGAAGGCGATTGATTTGGGCGTGGACCTCGGTGCCACGACGTATGTGTTTTGGGGGGGGCGTGAAGGCTCCGAGGTGGATGCGGCGAAGGATCCCATCGAGGCGATCAAACGCTTCCGGGAGGCCATGAATTTTTTGTGTGGCTACGTCCGCGATCAGAAATACGACCTGCGCTTTGCTCTCGAAGCCAAGCCGAACGAACCCCGGGGTGACATCTACTTTCCCACGACAGGTTCGTATCTGGCGTTCATCGAAACGCTTGACCACCCGGACATGGTCGGCGTGAATCCGGAGGTCGCGCACGAACACATGGCCGGCCTCAATTTTGTGCACGCCGTCGCGCAGGCGATTGACGCCGGCAAGTTGTTTCACATTGACCTGAACGACCAGAAATTCGGACGTTTTGATCAGGACCTGCGATTCGGGTCGGAGTCCATCAAGGCGCTGTTTTTTCTGGTGAAACTCCTCGAAGAGACCGGCTACGACGGACCGCGCCACTTTGACGCGCACGCCTATCGCAGCGAATCTCCGGACGGCGTCTGGGATTTCGCGCGCGGGTGCATGCGCACGTATCTGATCTTCAGGGACAAGGCGCGTCAGTTTCGCGCCGATACCGAAATCCAGGCATTGCTCGAGGAGATCAACACTCCCAGCGGAGACGGACCGCCGGCGTCGTACTCGACGGCAGCGATGCAGGCACTCAGGGCGCGGCAGTTCGATCGCGCGGCGCTGGCGTCAAAACGTCTGCCCTACGAGCGGCTCGACCAGCTCGTTGTGGAACTGCTGCTTGGCGTGCGCTAAACCGACGGCATCGTCTCGGCCTCGGCATACCGCACACGAAGGTCGCGATACACCGCAGCAGCGGCGGGCCTTGCAGTGATCACCTCACCAACCGGCTGCGCGAGGTCGGCGATGATGTGCGTCCAGGGCAGCGGACGCCCTGACGCCTTGGCGTCGGCGTGCCAGGCGCGCAAGGCCGCGCCCACGCATGCGGCGTTGCCGCCCTGGAAGCAACGAATCTGTGCGTCAAATACATCGGCCATGACCTGCAGGACGTCGGCATTCGCCGATGCGCCTCCCGTCGCGTAGATCTCGCCAACGTCAACGCCCATCCACGTCGAATGGTTGGCCATCGCCATCATCTGTCCTTCGACCACTGCGCGGACATTGCCTGCGGCATCCTCCGGAGCCAGGCCGACGCGGCGCACGCCTGGTATCGCCACGTGCGGCGTGATTTCAGGCACAAACCACGGCAGCATCAGTCGGCCATGATTTCCCGGAGGCGTCGATCGCAACGCTGCCGAAAATCCTGCCCAATCAAGCCCGTGGTCGTCGCGCACGCGTTCGCGCGCGAGCGACCCGTTGGCGAACACCGTGATTCCCATGTAGTCGCCGGTGGGCGCGCCAAACACATGCCCCGTGCCGCCGGGATCAACACGCGGCTCACGCATCACTCCGAAGATGGTGTCGCTTGTGCCGAGCGACACCGCCACGCGCCCTTCGTCGACCAGCCCAGTGCCGATGAGGCTCGATGGGTTGTCACCGGTCCACACCACCAGTGTGGCCGGCGGCAGACGATACCGGGTCTGCCACGACGCGGCCAGGTTGCCGATGATTGTGTCTGATGGAACGATGGGAGGCAGGCGTGTGGCAAGGCCTGGGGCCGTGGCCTCGATGGCGTCGGGCCACCAGTCTCGCGTCGCCAGGTCCATGAGGTTCATCCCGCTCGCGTCCCCGGGGTCGAGGGGCGCGTCCGCCCCAAGCAGTCGGGAGGCCAGAAACGAACTGACGAGGTGGATGCGCGCGGTCTCCGCATAGGCGTGAGGGTCGGTCTCGAGATATTTGCGAATCTGTGGGCCCGTGAACCGTTCAAACGCCCTGG
>JBKJTD010000248.1:0-5853 GCA_046590915.1 Vicinamibacterales bacterium | reverse complement strand
CTTGTTTCGCGATAAGATGTTCGGGTTGTCGGGGCGTGGCTCAGCCTGGTAGAGCACTCGGTTCGGGTCCGAGGGGTCGGAGGTTCGAATCCTCTCGCCCCGACCAACTTTCACGTTGTGCGGCACGAATCCCACCGCCGCGACAGATCAATCCGCGCCAAACTGCGAATCAGGTACAGTGATGCGCGCATGCCGTGGGTGATTCTCGTCTTGGCGGGTGTGTTGGAAACGGCGTGGGCCGTCGGGTTGAAATACACCGACGGGTTCAGCAGGCCAGTGCCCACAGCGCTGACATTACTGGCGCTGGTGGCCAGTGTGTGGATGCTCGCGCTGGCGGTGCGCACGTTGCCGCTGGGCACGGCGTACGCGGTATGGACGGGGATCGGCGCAGTGGGCACCGTCATTTTTGGCATTCTTCGGTTTGGTGAGTCAGCCTCGCCGTTTCGCCTGGCCTGTGTCGGGCTGATCGTCGCCGGGCTGGTAGGATTAAGATTCGCACCCGGCGGCAAGTAACCGGGCGGCAGGGAAGGACCACAGTTGGCAAATCATCCAAAAGTCAGCGCGCAGAAGCGCGCACGAGAACGGGCACGGCAGGAACGTCAGAAGGAAAAGGCCTCGCGGCGCGAGGTCGCTCGCGACACCAAGACCGTCACGCCACGCGGCGCGGGTGAAGACCCGGATATCGCGGGCATTGTGCCTGGTCCTCAGGCGTCACCGTGGGGAGACGAGGCCCCGTGGGGTGAAGAGGCCGAGACCGAAGAAACCGAGGAAGAAGCCGGAAAGTAGGCCGGTCAGCGAAGGCGCAGCCCGATGCCCAGCGTTCGGCCCGGCATCGGGACCCCCGCAATTTCGCGATAGGTGCTGTCGAGCAGATTGGTCCCCTCGACGTAGGCATCGACCCGGCCGACAGGCCGGGCCAACCTCGCTCCCACCAACACATATTGCTGCCCGTTAATGCCGTTCCTGCGATCCCGTGCGTCTGCGGTGACGGCCAGTTGGGTCCGCCAACCGGTCGGCAGTGACACCGCAAGCCCCGCGCTCTGCCGCGCATACTCCAGCACGTATTTCGAGATCGCCGCCGCCTTGGTGGCGTCGACGTCGAGCCACGAATAGTGCGTCCGCACCACCGCTCCGGCCCACCGACGTGTCGCAGAGAGCTCGACGCCGCGCGTCGTGACGTCATGTACGTTGGTCGTGCGCCAACGATCGGTGGGCAGGTCCTTGACCCAGTCGATGACGTCCTCGTCCCATCGGGCAAACGGAGACAGCGCGAGTGTCCAGCCCGCAGCTGACACGTCAAGTCCGGCGTCGACCGACCACCCCTGCTCGGGATCAAGAGCGGCACTGGCCTGGTGCCCGGGGTCGGTGTAGTACCGCTCCGTGAAGGTCGGAATGCGGAAGGCACGCGCCACCGACCCACGCAGGCGCACGCGTTCGCTCAGCACCGTGCTGATGGCCACCGACGGATTCCACGCGGTGCCGAACGCGGAGTAGTGGTCCACACGCGCGCTGGTCTGGACCGATACCCGGCTGCTGGGCGCCCACAGGGACTCGGCGAATCCGTAGACACGCCCATACGTGCGGTCACCCAGGTTGGAGGACTCAATCCAATCACCCCCGCCTCCCGCGCCGATGTTGACGCGCACTTTCGCATTCTGTTGCCGGCTCACGGTCACGTCGGCATCAAGGGCATCCGAACGGTGCGTATTCTCCGCAAAACCGGGTCGCCTGATGTCCCATCGAAATCGATCGTGGTGGCGACGGGCGGCCAGGCGCGTCTGAGTGAACCACCCGGCATTGCTCACGCTCCAGACTGCAGACACGACCGTGCCGTCGGTCCATTCTTTCGACGGCGAATTACCGTAGAACCCGTTGGCGCCAAATGCCCGTCGCTGATGCCGTGCGTCGACGATGAGCCCTGGCAGAAGGCGTCCGCGCAGACTCGCGCCTCCCTGGCCATAGTCGCGGTCGAACATGAAACCGTTCGACCGCGCTCCCCACGCCGACATCGTCCACGCGGTCGGCAGGATGCCGCCGCTGGCTGAGGCCTGCGCCGCCACGGTGCCGAACTCGGCCAGCGACGCGTCTGCGGTGAGGTGTTGATCGGTTCTGGTGACAATCTGGATCGTGCCGCCAAGTGCGTCGGCGCCATGGACCGCCGACCCTGGACCTGAGACGACCTCAATGCGATCGATGCCCAGCAGCGGGGCTGGGATCTCGCCATTGTGATGACCCGACTGGGCGTTGTTGAGCCGCACGCCGTCGATGAGGATGAGTGCCTGGCCGAACGTCGCGCCGCGAACGCTGAAATCGGTCTGGACGTCTCGGCCGCCACGCGCCTTCGGGTCCACCCCCGGCAGGAGGCGGAGGCCATCGATGATTGACGACAGACCCAGTCGCGCCAGGTCCTCGCGCGTGAGTGTGACCACCGTACGGCCGACAGTGGCCGCGGGCACAGGCGTGATGGAGGCGGTCACGACCAGATCGGCGGTCACGGTGGGCACGGTCTGCGCGGAGGTCCAAGTGGCCGGGATACTCAGCAGCAGTCCGGTCGCGAGAGTGAGGCGGAGCCAACGGACATTTCTATCGAGGCGCATGGGCAGACAGCTTATCTCGGCAGCCGATCCCTGCAGTTGAATCATCGTCGCGCGTCAGGTACCCTTCGAGCGGTTGGGCCGCTGCAGTTGCGGACCACAGGAGTTTCAGGAGGATTCCCGATGAAGAAAACTTGGCGCACTGGATCAGTGCTGGCGGTAGCGGCGTTGATGTATGTGGGCGTGATTGCGGCGCCCAGACTCGGCGGGGAGCAGCAGGCGGCCGGTACAGCGCTGGTGGACCCGGCGCTCGTGAGCGGCATGCAGTATCGCCATCTGTCCGTGTTCAGCCGCGGCGGTCGCTCAACTGCCGTGGTCGGCGTGCCGTCAAACCCGACGTTGTTTTATGCCGGTTACACCGGTGGGGGCGTCTGGCAGAGCACCAATTCCGGCGAGACGTGGACGAACCTCTCGGACGGCTTCTTCGAGGCCGGTTCGGTGGGCGCGATTGACGTGTCACTGTCGAATCCGAGCGTGCTGTATGTCGGCACCGGTTCGGCGTGTCCGCGCGGCAACATCTCGCCCGGCGTCGGCATGTACAAGTCGAGTGATGCGGGCAAGACGTGGCAGCACGTGGGCCTGCGCGGCGCGGGCACGATCGGCCGCGTCCGGATTCACCCGACCAACCCCGATGTGGCGTATGTCGCCGTGCTCGGCAACATGTTTGCCCCGAGCGAGGAGCGCGGCGTGTATCGCACACGTGATGGCGGCAAGACCTGGCAGCGCGTGCACTACATCAGCAACCGGACCGGCGCGGTCGACCTCGCGATGGATCCGAAAAATCCGGACATCCTGATTGCAGCGATGTGGACGACCGAGCGCAAGCCGTGGACCATTGAATCCGGGTCGACCGAAGGCGGCATGTTCCGCTCGACCGACGGCGGCACCACGTGGACAAAACTCACCGGCGGCCTGCCCGACAAGGTCATGGTCGGGCGTATCGGCCTCTCGATCTCCGGAGCCGATTCCAAGCGCGTGTATGCGCAGGTGGAAGCCGCCGAGGATCAGGGTGGCGTCTACATGTCCAACGACGGCGGTCTTACCTGGACACGCGGCTTCACTGGCCGCGCGCTGCAGCAGCGCGCCTGGTATTACACGCACATTCACGCTGACCCGGTCGACGTTGACACGGTCTACGGCTTGAACGTCGGCGCATTCCGCTCGACCGACGGCGGCAAGACCTTCGGTGCGGCCAACATTCAGTCGCACAGCGACTACCACGACCTCTGGATCAATCCGACCAACAACAAGATCATCATCACCGGCAACGACGGCGGTGCGGCGATTTCCACCGGCGAGGGATGGTCGGGACAGGACAACCAGCCAACGGCGGAGATGTATCGCGCGTCAGTCGACACGCGGTATCCCTACTGGGTCTACGGAGGGCAGCAGGACAACAGCACGATCGGGGTGCCGAGTCAGGGCAGTGAAACGCCCTATCAGATGGGCGGCGGCGAGAGCGGCTACGTGGCAGTGGACCCGCGTCGGTCTTCACTCAATTACGCCGGCAATTACGGCGGCACGCTGCAGCGCGTCGACCGCGAGAGTGGTCTCTCCGAGAACGTCCGTGTCTACGCCGACTCGCAGACCGGCCAGCGCGCGGCGGATATGAAGTACCGCTTCCAGTGGAACAACCCCATCAGGATTTCGTGGCATACCCCCGACGTGGTCTACGCGACATCGCAGATGGTGCATAGGACGACCGACGGTGGCGCCAACTGGGATGTCATCAGCCCCGACCTGACGCGCAACGACAAGCGCCGGCAACAGTATTCAGGCGGTGAAGGGATCACACGTGACAACACGGGCGTCGAGGTCTACGCGACGATCTTCGCGTTCGAGGAATCGCCGACGACGCCAGGGCTTCTGTGGACGGGCAGTGATGATGGCCTCGTGCATGTGTCGCGTGACACCGGCAAGACGTGGCACAACGTGACGCCGAAGGACTGGCCCGAAGGCACCATCAACACGATTGACCCGTCCGACCATGATCCGGCGCGCGCATTTGTGGTGATGCACCGGTATCGCATGGGGGATTTCACGCCGTACATCTGGCGCACCGACGATTATGGCAAGTCGTGGACACGGATCGCCGATGGCACCAACGGCATTCCCAATACCCATTTCACACGCGCGCTGCAGGAGGACCCGAAGAAGAAGGGGCTGTTGTATGCCGGCACCGAGTTCGGGATGTACGTCTCGTTCAACGACGGCCGCACGTGGCAGTCGTTCCAGAACAACCTGCCGCGCACACCGATCACCGACCTGCAGGTCTTCCGCAACGACCTCGTCGTCGCGACCCAAGGCCGGGGGTATTGGGTGATGGACAACCTGTCGCCGCTGCAGACCATGGCGCCGGCGCAGGCGACGGCGGATGCGATTCTGTACAAGCCGGAAGACTCGTTCCGGCAGGGCGGCCGGTTGCCCATGATTCAGTATTGGTTCAAGGACAAACCGACGGCGCCCGTGCAGATCGAAGTCCGTGACGCCTCGGGCACAGTCGTGTGGACGGCTGAAGGCCAGCCCGGTGATCGCCCAGTTCCGCCGCCGCCCGGTGCGGCAGCGCCTGGTGGTCGCGGCGCGCGCGGCGGTGGTGCGGGTGGCGGTCGCGGCGGGGGTCGCGGGGGCGGGGGTGGATTCGGCGGCGGCGTGACGGCCTACCAGGGTCTTAATTCCGCCACCTGGAATCCGCGTCTTCCGGCGATGTATCAGGTGCCGGCGGGCATCGTCGGCTGGAGCATTGGTGGCGGCCCGGGCCCGAAGGTGCGCCCTGGTGCCTACTCGGTGAAGCTGACGTCGGGCACGTGGACGGCGACACAGTCGTTCACACTGAACCCGGATCCACGGTGGCCGCGCGCGACCGATGCGCAGTACGACGAGCAGTTCAAAATGATCGTGACGATCGGCGAGACCACCAAGAAATTGTGGGATGAGCTGGCGCGTATCCGCAGCGTGAAGGGGCAGTTGCGGGAGCACATCACGTCGGCGGGTGCGACCAGCGCGGCGGGCCGCGCGGCGCAGGCGTATCACGACAAGCTGTTTGCCAATGAGAGCATCCTCACGCAGGTGCAGGGCGAAGGCGGACAGGATGGCCTGAACTACCCGGGCCGTCTCGACAACCAGTGGACCGTGCTCTACAGCAACGCGTCGGCCACCGAACGGTGGCCCAATCGCGGTGTGAGCGAGCGTTACAACGATCTGCTGCCGGAGACGAACAAACTGCTGAAGGACATCGCGACCAACTTGACGAGCGATCTCG
>JBKJTD010000225.1:0-8167 GCA_046590915.1 Vicinamibacterales bacterium | reverse complement strand
CGGCAAGGCCTCGCGATCCGCGAAGAGCTCAAGGACTTCCGCGCCATTGCCGTCTCGCTCAACTCGATCGGATCGGTGGAGGCGCTCACCGATCCGGCAGCGGCGCTCAAGACCTACGAACGCGCGCTGGCATTGCGCCGGGAAGCCAAAGATCAGCGCGGGGAAATGGCAACCGAGATCAACCTCGGCGGCGTGTATCGGCGCATGGGGGACATGACGCGTGCGACGGCCGCCTTCGAACGCGCGCTGGCGCTGGGCACCCAGATTGAGGCGCCGCTGATGCGATCAAACGCGCTCAAGGGGCTCGCCGAGGTGGAAGCCTCGCGCGGCGACTACCGCGCGGCCTACGAACACCAGCTCCAGCATCAGGCCGCGCGCGACCAGATGTTCAGTCTCGAGAATACCGCGCGGTTGCAGCGCCTTCAGGTCGCCCACGAGGCCGAACGTCAGCAGCGCCAGATTGATTCTCTGGAGGCCGTCGGCCGTGCGCAGGATGCCGAGCTCGCGCGCGTGCGCACGACCCGAACGGCGCTGGGCGTCATCGCCCTCCTGGTGATTGTCAGCCTGGGATTGCTCTACGCGCGCTTCCGACTCAAGCAGCAATCGGAACAACGCTTCAAGGTTCAGGCCGAGGAACTCCGTGCGGTGCTCGATCGCGAGCAGACCCTCAAGGGCCTGCTGCCGATCTGCGCATCCTGCAAAAAAATCCGCGACGACAATGGATATTGGACGCAGGTCGAGCGGTACGTGACCGAACACAGCGCGGCAGAGTTCACGCACAGTATCTGCCCGACCTGTTTTGAGGGGTTGTATCCCGATCACCAACATGAGTGATGAAGCCCGACGTTCATTCCTGACGCGCCTGGTGCTGGCCGGCGCTGCATTGATTGGTGCTGGTGTCGCAGGACTGGCCGGCGCAGCGGTGACGCCACGTGGGCGCGCGGTGGCCAAACGCTGGCGTCCGGCCGCGTCAATGTTTGATCTGCCGCCCAACGGACCCTTCGTGGCGACTTTGAACATACGGCACGCCGACGGCTGGCACGAAACACGGAAGCAGTCCGTCGTGTTCATCGACAAGGTCGGCGATGACTACCGCGCCCTGTCAGCGACGTGCACCCATCTGGGATGCCGGGTCGCGTGGGACGCGGCGCAATCCCAGTACAAGTGCCCTTGCCATGGAGGCATCTTCGATCGCACCGGCGCCGTGGTGTCCGGACCTCCCCCGAGAGGACTCGACTCGCTCCCGGTCCGCCTGAACGCAGAGACCGCAGACCTCGAGGTGGAAATCTGATGCGCCGAGTGCACGGTGTGTTCGACTGGCTCGATCACCGCACCGGATTCCGCACGATCGGGCACCATCTGCTTGATGAGAAGTTGCCGGCCGGCACGGGGTGGTGGTTCACCTTCGGCAGTCTGCTGCTCTTCGGTCTGACGATCCAGGTCATCACCGGGACGCTCCTCGCCCTGTTCTACGCGCCCACGCCCGACCACGCCTGGGACAGCGTGCGCTACATCACCAGCGAGGTGCGGGGCGGACAACTCCTGCGCGGCCTGCATCACTGGGGCGCGAGCCTCGTGGTGGTGACGGCGGTGCTGCACCTGATTCGTGTGGTGTTCTTCGGCAGCTACCGCGCCCCTCGCGAACTCAACTGGGTCGTGGGCCTTGTTCTGCTGCACGTCATCCTCGCGTTCGGCTTGACGGGCTATCTTCTGCCCTGGGATCAACGCGCCTACTGGGCCACCGTCGTCACAATCAATATCTCGAAGCTCACACCGGTGGTGGGCGAGAGTGTGGCGAACCTGCTCCGTGGCGGTCCGGACATTGGCGCGATGACACTGACGCGGTGGTACGCCGTGCACGTGCTCGTGCTGCCTCCGGTGATGTTTGGTCTGATCGCGCTGCATCTGTACCTGATGCGACGCCATGGGATCTCTGGACCCATCAGGCCTCAGATGGGTGAGTCCAAGCCATTTTTCCCGTATCAAGCGGGCCGCGACCTCACCGTCGCGCTGGTGGTGGGAATCGCGTTGGCGGCCGTGGCCTGGCAGGGGGCTCCTGCGCTTGAACCGCCGGCCGACCCGACATCAAGTGACTACGTTCCACGCCCGGAGTGGTATTTCCTCGGGCTGTTTGAGCTGCTGAAATATTTTCCGGGCAAACTCGAGATCGTCGGCGCGATCATCCTGCCTGGCGTGGTGATGACGCTGCTGGCGCTGTTGCCGTGGCTCGACCGCGCCCCTACTCGCGGTCTGCGAGATCGCCGCTGGCTGTTGCTGACGTTTGCTGCAGGTCTGGCGGCCATCACAACAGTGACGGTGCTTGGTGCGTTGGACAAACCCGCGCCCTCGGGCGACGGCTGGAATGTACGCGAGCAGGCCGGCGCTGTGCTCCTGCAGACCGGCACGTGTGTCGCCTGCCACAACCCCAATGGGGTCGTCGGCCCGGTGGATCCGGTGCGGGTGTCGCGCCCACAAAGCTGGGTGGCGTCCCACCTCGTTGATCCCGAAATGATCGCACCGGGACTCCGACCCGCTCCGATTGTCGATCAACACGATCAATCCGCGATGCTGGCTGCGCTGGCGCGCGGGCGATCGGGTAGCGCTCTGCCTGGCGTGGACGATGATGGCCGGATGGCGGTGCTGTTCAACCGCCATTGCCTGCGTTGCCACGGACTCGGGGCAGTGGGCCGCAGTGAAGGCCCGTCACTCATTGACATCGGCACCAAGCTCGACCATGCCGCATTGGTGCGTCAGATCACGACGCCGCTCGCGGTGAAGCCCACAGGCGAGATGCCCGCGTTTGCCGACAAGTTATCGGCAGACGAAATTGCAGCGCTCGCGCAGTGGCTCCTCAGGAAATGAGGCAATGGGGCAATGAGGCAATGAGGCAATGGGGCAATGACAACATGAACGCCACGACGATGAACCTGGCCAGCCTGTTGGAGCAGCAGGCGCGCCTCACACCTGCGCGCGAAGCTGTGGTGCACGCCGGCACGCGGCTCACGTATGCACAGGTCAACGCAATGGCCAATCAGGTCGCTGGCGGCCTGCACACACTGGGTCTGCGCCCCGGCGATCACATTGCGCTGTCCTGTCCGAACCTGCCGTATTTCCCGATCGCGTATTACGGCATTCTCAAAATGGGTGGCGTCGTCGTGCCGCTGAATGTGCTGCTCAAGCCGCGCGAGATTGCCTATCACCTGAACGACGCACAGGTGAAGGCGTTGCTGGTGTTTGAGGGCACGGCCGAGTTGCCGATGGCGCAGATGGCCAGGGCCGCGTGCGATGACGCACGTGGGTGCGCGCATCTGACCGTCATGACGGTCAATCCTGCCGGCGCGAGTCCTGTCGAAGGCGCGATGACGCTGGGGCAGCTGATGCATGGGCAGTCGCCACAGTTCACGTCGCATGCGCCGGCGATTGATGACACGGCCGTCATCCTGTACACCTCCGGCACGACCGGCCAGCCGAAGGGCGCCGAACTGACACACTTCAACATGGTGACAAACGCCATTGTGTCGAGGGACATGATGGCGCCCATGCTGGACAGCCCGCTCGCGGGCACCACCCGCCAGCTGATCACGCTGCCGCTGTTTCACTCGACCGGACAAACCGCCCAGATGAATGCCGCGATCTCCGGGGGCCAGACGATGGTGCTGCTCCCGCGTTTTGAGGCCGCAGCCGTCTTGACGGTCATGGCCGACGAACGCATCACCTGCTGGATTGGCGTGCCGACGATGTACTGGGCGCTGTTGCAGTATGCGCGGCAGAGTGGGCTGGATGTGAGCACAGCGGCGGCGACACTGAAGATTTGCTGCTCAGGCGGCGCGCCCATGCCCGTGGCTGTTCTTGAAGATTTCGGCAAGACGTTCGGTGCGCGCATTCTGGAGGGGTACGGCCTGTCGGAGACCTCTCCCGTTGCGTGTTTTAATCAGGTGTTTCTGCCGTCCAAGCCAGGCACGGTAGGGCTCCCTGTGCTCGGGTGTGACGTGCGCGTCGTTGACGACCAGGACCAACCGCTACCGGCGGGGGAACGTGGCGAGATTGTCATCCGTGGGCATAACGTGATGAAGGGGTACTTCAACCGGCCCGCGGAGACAGCCGAGGCGCTCAAGGGCGGGTGGTTTCACACGGGCGATATCGGCACGATTGACGCGGATGGCTACATCGCGGTCGTGGATCGCAAGAAGGACATGGTCCTGCGCGGCGGCATGAACGTGTATCCGCGGGAGATCGAGGAAGTGCTCCTGACGCACCCGGCCGTGTCGATGGCTGCGGTGATCGGCGTGCCTGACGAACGGCTGGGCGAGGAGGTGAAAGCGTTCGTCGTGCTCAAGCCCGGAGCGGCGCTGACCTCCGACGAGCTCCTCGAGTGGGGCAAGGCGCAGTTTGCCGCCTACAAGTACCCACGTCTCGTCGAGATCCGCGAGTCACTGCCGATGGGCGCGACCGGCAAGGTGCTCAAGCGCGCGCTGAAGGATGCGTGACCCTGTTCAGCCTGACTGAGCTGGAGGAGGTCCGCCGGTTCTACGAGGCGCGTCAGGATTCTCCAGCGACGCCGCTCGTGTCGTTGCCGGGCCTGGCCTCCACGCTCGCCATTGGGCAGATCCTCATCAAAGACGAATCCCATCGCTTCGGATTGCCGGCGTTCAAGGGTGTTGGCGTGAGATACGCGGTCGATCGCCTTCTCGCCAGTGCATCGGGGATCGTGGCGTTATCAGCGGCGACGGCCGGCAACCACGGTCGCGCGGTGGCGCGTGCGGCGAGCGAGCACGGGTTGCCGGCTTACATCTACGTGCCGGTCGACACCGAACCAGCCCGTGTGGCCGCGCTGCGAAGCGAAGGGGCCATTGTCACCGTCACTGATGTGCCCTACGACGACACCGTGAGGCGCATGGCTGCAGATGCGGAAGCCGCCGGTTGGACGGTCGTGTCGGATACCGCTTGGGATGGGTACGAACAGATTCCGCGGTGGATCATGGCCGGATACACGCGCATCCTTGACGAGGTGGCAGCCGAAGGCGTGTTCCGCCGCGTCGATCCGTCATCGGTCGTCATCGTCGTGCCGGCTGGCGTCGGTTCACTGGCTGGCGCCGTCGCCGGCTGGTTGCTCAGCACCTTTAGGCAACATCGACCACGCCTGGCCATTGTCGAGCCCGAGGGTTCGGCGTGTGTGCAGGCGTCAATTCGCGCCGGCGTGCGCACCAATCTCACGCACACGGATCACACCAGCATGGCGCCGCTGCGATGCGCAGAAGTCAGCACGATCGCGTGGCCCGTGCTGCGGGATGTGGTGGACCACGCGGTGACTGTCACAGATGTCGAGGCGGCAGCCGCGATGCGTCGTCTCCGCGCGCCGCTGCGAGGGGACCCTGCCGTCAACAGTGGAGCCTGTGGCGCGGCGGCCCTGGCCGCCCTGATCCAACTCGTTGAGGGTGGTCAGGTGGATGCTCCCACCACGGCGCTGGTCATCAACACTGAAGCCGGGGCCGAAGCCGGGTAAGCTGTGCGGCATGCCGCGACCCAGACTCCTACTAGCCAGCGTTGTCTCATTCCTGCTGGTCACCATCGTTGTGGTGCCGGCCCGTCAGACGGCGCCACCCGACGCGCTTCGCGCGCTGGCGCGCGCGGCCCTCACGCCCATCGAAGGTCAGCTGCCGATGAATGGAGTGAAGGCCTCGGTCGACGTCATCCGCGATCGCTGGGGAGTGCCCCATATCTACGCGCAGAACACGGACGATCTCTTCTTTGCGCAGGGTTACGTCATGGCGCAGGACCGCCTGTGGCAGATGGAGATGTGGCGGCGCGACAAAGAAGGGCGCATGGCCGAGATTCTTGGGGCGCAGGCTGTGGGACGGGATCGACAGGCGCGGCTGCTCAAGTACCGGGGCCCGGTCGACGATCGGGAGTGGACGAGTTATCACCCGGAGGGCAAACGCATCTTCACCGCGTTTGCGGCGGGTGTGAATGCGTTTATTGCCGCGCATCCAAAAAATTTGCCGCTCGAATTCACACTGACGGGAATCACTCCCGAGCCGTGGACCGCAGAGACGGTGGTGTTGCGAACGGCGACCTTCGGCGACGCCGCGACTGAATTGAATCTTGCGCGAGCCGTCGTGCGTGTCGGTCGTGAGGCTGCCAACAAAGCGCGCAATCCCGATCCATGGGACGACCTGGCGCTTCCTGGGGGACTGGATCTGTCCATCATCGATGAGAACGTCACGACGACGGGCGGCGGAGCAGGTGGCGTGGGTGGCGTGGGTGGTGCTGGTGGTGCGGGGCGTGAGGGGAGGGGATCCAGCGTTCCGGAGATCCTGCCCCAGTATCGAGACTTGGTTGCTCGCGCGGGCGGGCGCGGCGGGTTCCAACTCGAGGTACCGCAGTCGTCAGCGCCTCCCGATCCGCCCGGCTCGAACAACTGGGTGGTCAGCGGGCGCCTGTCGTCGACGGGCAAACCTGTTGTCGTCAACGATCCGCATCGTACAGTGACGCACCCATCGCTGCGCTACATCGTGCATCTCAACGCACCCGGCTGGAACGTCATCGGTGCGGGCGAGGTGCCGTTTGTCGGCGTCGCCATCGGACACAACGAGCGGCTTGCGTGGGGACTGACGATCGTCGGGACCGACATGGAAGACGTGTACGTCGAAGAGGTGAACCCAGCCAATCCGAACGAAGTGCGGTTTCGCGGTCAGTGGGAGCCCGTGCGCGTGGTGTCCGAGCAGGTGCGCGTGAAGGGCGGCGCGGTTGAGACGGTCGAACTCAAGTTCACGCGGCACGGTCCGGTCTTTTATGAAGATGCGACACGCCACAAGCTGTACGTGCTGCGGTCGGCCCTGTTGGAACCCGGCACGGCTCCCTACCTCGGCAGCTTGCGGCTGGCGCAGGCGAATGATTGCAGGACGTTCCTCAATGAGGCGATGTACTGGAAGGCGCCGAGCGAAAATTTGATCTGCGGCGACGTGGACGGCAACATCTCGTGGCAGGCATCGGCCGTGACGCCGGACCGGAAAGCCGTCGGGCCGGAAGGACGGTCGTGGGTGGGCCGGTTGCCCGTGCCCGGAACGGGCACCTACGAATGGAATGGGTTCCGACGCGATCTGCCGCGCGAGCTCAATCCCGAGCGCGGGTTCATCGCGACAACCAACCACAACGTGCAGCCGAAAGAGTACGCGCCGCCGCTCATGTTCAAGTCGTCGGCGAACCTTCCCTACGATCGCATCACGCGATTGATGCAGTTGTTTGACTCGCCAACGCCATTCACACTTGACGACCATCGCCGGATGCAGCTGGACGGGAAACATCTCAGGGCCGAATCCGAGATCGCCCTGTTCCGAGGCTGGACCTCTTCGATCCCTGATGTCGAACGCGCACGCCACCTGCTGGCCGGCTGGGATGCCACCCTCACGAAAGACAGCGCAGCAGCAGCGATCCACGACGTGTGGCGCGGGATGTCGAGTGCGACGGAACGCGACAGCGGTCGAGCCGTCTCTGTGCGAAAGCCGGAACACGAAGCGACCTTGGCGAAGGTGATTGCGGAAATGGCATCGACGCAAGGTGCCGACTGGTCACAGTGGCGCTGGGGGCGCATGCACACGCGCTCGTTCCCGTTCCCGCTCGTGCCCGCATACTCGCTCCCCACGGTCGAGCGTTCGGGGGGCACGGGCACGCTCGCCGCCGACGGCGCCTCCTATCGGGAAATTCTTGACGTCGCCGACTGGGATCGCTCCCTCGTCACCAACGGTCCCGGTCAGTCGGCACAACCCGAGAGCCCGTTCTTCAGCAACCTGCACTCGCTGTGGGCGAACGATGAATTTTTCCCACTGGTCTTTACGCGCTCGCGCGTCGCGACGGAACGCACGCATACGCTGAGGCTGCGGGTGCGCTTTTTCAGGGAGTAGTTGGTGGGGTGGCCACCTAGTATTTCGCCGTCTCCAGAATCGCCGCGAGTACGTCCGCCGATCCCGGCAGAATCACTTCTTCAAGGTCGGGACAGTAGGCCACCGGGCAATCCATCGCGGCGACACGTTTGACCGGCGCATCGAGGTATTCAAACAAATCGCTCGCGGTGCGTGCGGCCAGTTCGGCACCGAAGCCGCACGTGAGCTGATCTTCGTGCGCGATGATCAGACGGTTGGTGGACTTCACCGCATCGGCAATTGCCTCG
>JBKJTD010000174.1:0-3061 GCA_046590915.1 Vicinamibacterales bacterium | reverse complement strand
CGCCTGAAGACCGGGCTCGAGTTCGTTGATGCGGGCCGCGATCGGCCGAAGCCGCTTGAGTTCGCGTTCGTTCTGGGTCCCGATGATCTTGCCGAGAAGGGTATTGAGCATGCTGGGATCCCGCCTCGATGCGCGTCACTCGCTCAGAGCGGGTGTTGCGACGGAGGAGGATTCAACGATTCTACAGGAAGTGAGAGCGGGTGGCTACGGGCGGGCGAGCAGACGGAGCGGATTAATCGTCTCGCCGTTGTGCAAAATCTCGTAGTGCAGGTGCGCGCTGGTGGCGCGGCCCGTGGCCCCGACGTAGCCGATCACCTCACCACGTTTGACCGCCATCCCCGCACGCACCGCGACACGCGACATGTGACCGTAGCGGGTGGAAATGCCGAACCCGTGGCGCACGACGACCGCGTTGCCATAGTTGCCCGCATCCCCAGCGGACTCGATCGTGCCATCTGCCGTGGCGCGGATGGGCGCACCGTGATTGGCCGCGATATCCAGGCCGGGGTGGAAGTCCGGCGCCCCGGTAAACGGGTCCTTGCGGTTGCCGAACATCGACGACAGATATCCGACCACCGGCCAAATCGACGGCGTGGCGGAGGCAAGGGCCTGCTGCTTTTCCACGCCGGTGCGAACGGTCTGCAGGCGCGATTCCAAGGAGCCGAGCAGGTTCTTGAGGATACCGAACGTACTGTCGGGTGAGCTCATGGTGGCCAGCGACGTTGGAGGGGTCGTGGTGTCACCACCCATCGCGCGGTTCTTCACGAGCGCGGGCAGGTTGTCGATTGCGCGCTTGGTGGCCGGATCCAACTGCGCTTGTTCCCCCAGCTCAGTCATCGCCGACTGCAACGCCGTGATCTGTGAGGCAAGTTCGCCGGTCGCCTGCCGATAATTTTCGTTCTCGATGCGGAGCGCTTCGCTCTGCTGGGCCAGCAGCTGCACCCGTCCTTCACCGGCCCATCGCGCGCCCAGACCAACCAGCATCGGCACCGAGAACAAGGCAATGACGGTCAGAAGAACTGGCCGGCGCGCCACCGTGAACCGTCGGACGGCACCGGTTTGGCGATTGGCCACAAGGATGGTGTATTTCGGCGAGCGCATGCGTGAGCCCGGAAATGGTAGCACAGACGGACTGGAAAGCCAATCCAGTCAACGGGTTCCAGCGTTCTGTCACAATAGGGGCATGTCTGACATGATCACCCGTCGTCGCCTGCTGACCGGCCTCTGCGGAACCGCCGCCGGCGTGCTTGGCCTATCCGTGGGTCTGGGCGCCCAGACCAAGCCGGTGCCCTCCAGCGCCAAGCCGCATCTGACGGTCTACAAGGACCCCAATTGCGGGTGCTGTGGGAACTGGATCGAATACATGCGCGCGAAGGGCTACCGGTCAACCGTGATGCACGTGGACCTGGCGCCCATCAAGAAGCAGTACCACGTGACCGCCAACCTGCAGAGTTGCCACACCACGCTCGTCGACGGGTATGTCATCGAGGGCCACATCCCGGAAGCTGACATCGTGCGCCTCCTGAAGGAACGGCCGAAGGACGTCGTCGGACTCACCGTGCCAGGGATGCCCGCGTCCGCTCCGGGCATGGACGGCATGCCGTTCCAGCCGTACACGGTCCTAACATTCGACAAGGCCGGCAAGACCACGGTCTGGGCGAAGCACACGAAACCGTAGCTACCAGATCGCCCGCACGCTCCCCGACGCTCGAATTGCCGCATCGCGGGTAATCAACGGCAGATTAAGATCGCGCGCGGCAGCGACAATGAGCCCGTCGAAGGGATCACGGGTAAATCGCAGCTCGTCGGCGTCGAACAGCTGGCCTGGATCGAGCGCGTGGGGTTGATACGCCGGGTTGCTGAACAGATCACCGAAAAACTGGCGCACGGGTCGACGGAGGTTGATCCGGACGGTGCGGGCCAATAACCCGACTTCCCAAATCACGGCCGCGGGCACGTACACGATGACGTCACGCCGCTCGGCAGCGGCAAACATCGCCCGAGCCTTCGGACCCAGTTTGCCGCCACCGGCCGCGTGAAAGATGAGCGCATGTGTATCTGTGACCGCGGCGTGATCAGCCATGACGCTTGTCCTTTTTCGGGACGTACTCAGGCGCCTGCTCCCGTGCAACGAACGGCCGCTCCAGTGAATCGGTGAACGCGGCGTTGACGTAAGCGTCGGCCAGCAGCAGATCCGAATCGTCCTGGGCAATATCCACCGTGCCCGCGACCGACCGGACGGCATCCGCCCCCGCGCCTCCCGCCCGCGCGGCAGTAATCAACGCGTCGAGGGCCTCGCTCAGGCTCCGCCGTTTGGAGGTCGCCGCCCGGCCGTGCAGCCACAACAGGTTGTCCTCATCCAGAGTAATAGAAAGAGGCTTTTTTGGCATAAACATACGATATCACCGTTTTCCCTACACCGACATTCCGGGCACGGTGGCCCTGTCCCTGCCACGCAATTGCAGTGCCTCGGCCACGTGATCACGGTTGACGTGTTCGGTTGCGCCCAGGTCGCTGATGGTCCGCGCCACTCGAAGCACGCGACTCACCCCGCGCACGCTCAAGTGCATGCGCGTCACAGCCGTGGCCAGCAGCGTTTGTCCGTCGCGGCTCAACCGGGCGTGTAACCGCAGGGCACGACCCTCCAACGCCGAGTTCAGCGCGCCTTGCCGCAGGACCTGGCGCGCACGTGCGGCCTCCACCCGTGCCCTCACCTCCGCGGACGACTCCGGCCGAGTCGAGGCGACCATGTCACTCCACGGCACGGCCTGTACCTCGACGCCCAAATCAAAGCGATCGCGCAACGGGCCCGACAGGCGGCGCTGATACCGGTCGACCGCCGGCGGCGGGCAGGGACAATGGCGGTGGGGCTCGCCGTGAAACCCGCAGGGGCATGGGTTCATGGCACCGACCAGCATCACACGCGCTGGAAAGGTCACGGACCGGCTCACGCGCGCGACCGTGACCACGCCGGCTTCAAGGGGTTGGCGCAGCGTCTCGAGCACCCGTCGACTGAATTCCGGCAATTCGTCAAGAAACAACACCCCGCCATGCGCGAGGC
>JBKJTD010000207.1:0-4079 GCA_046590915.1 Vicinamibacterales bacterium | reverse complement strand
GTGACCGGAGGGCCCGCCGCGGGTGCCTCGGGCCGCACCTATACGGTGAAATCCGGGGACACGCTGAGTGGCATTGCGAAAGATGAGCTCGGCAGCGCCGGAGACTACATGAAGATTTTCAACCTTAACAAGGACCAGCTCAGCGATCCCGACAAGATCAAGCCTGGGCAGGTACTTCGGCTTCCATAAACGTGCAAAGGAGACCGGCGATGAAGAATCAGGAAATTCGTTCAGCCTCACCTTCCGGACCTGCCGATCGCGCGCAACCGGGTGATGTGATCGGAATCGAGCGTGACGGCGAGCGCACGCATTTGGGTGAAGACCGCGAGGATGAAGACGAGCGCCGCGAAGATGCGGAAGACGAGCTTGAGGACGAGCTCGGCGAAAAAGTCTGACGGCGACGTGGTGGCGTGGCGGCTTCGGCCGCCGCGCCACTGTCACGGTGTTGGTATCAGTCTGCGGTGCCGGTGGGGCGCAATACACGCAGATCGGCGCGGCCACGGCGGCGCGGCGAACGAGTCACCACTGTGGGTACTTCCTCGATATCGCTTTCAAGATGGCGCTGCTGCAACCATCCCATGATGATTCGCGGAAGACGGGTGGCCCGACGGTCAGGCTCTCCCTCACAGCGCAGGACATGTCCACGACGCGGCAGATCAGCTGGGTCGGGCAACGACATCAACTGGACAAAGGCATCAAAACGTTTGGGGTCAATAACTTGAATCATAGGTCGCTCCTATAGACCCCATACTTGCAGGAGCCGTGCCAATCCCTCCTCTGTTGCTGAACTTCAGGCAAAACCACATTTTCCTGAGATAAAAGTGGTCATGTGCCGCACGTCACGTGGCAGGTCCCATTGTTCGCTGGTCGCGGATTTACACACAGTGACCCATGCGCCGGGGGTACTTGATACCTCCGCCCGGACCCCGCGGCACTCCGCCCGGCAGCCAGTCGGCGCCTCGTCGGCGGGGTCCGGGTCAGCGACCGTGCCTGCTACAATCTCGCGAACGCCCTCGACGCCCTCGACGCCCTCGACACGTCGACACATGGAGACAGCCCAACGTGAGCAAGAAGTGGTACGAATATTTTGTCGTGACGGCTCCCAACGACGGCCTGGTCGAAGCCACGTCCGCGCCCCTGAAGGCGAGTGATCTTGTTCCGGACGCGAACGGAGACGCGACGTTTACCACCCCGCTGACGTCCGACGCCGATTTCGCCGATATCTACGGATCGGCCCAGATCGGGACCCCGACCCACGGATACACGGTCCTGAAAGTTGCCGAGATGCTGCAAAGCGAGCACATCCGCACCCTGCCGGCCGACGTGAAGCAGAAATCCATCATGGTGGCCCTTGATGCCGCCGGTGTGAAGGTCGCCGAGATCGTCGACGATGCGGTGCAGCGTGACCGGGCACTCGACACCTACGAGCGGGTGCTGCAGCAGCATCTCGAGGGACTGCGCACGCAACACGCCGAGGAGAATCGTCGTCTGGAAGAAGAGGTCAATCAGCGCATCGCGGAGTTGCGCGCACGAATCGACCAGAATCATGCCGATGTGACCCGCGAAGAACATGAGCTGGTGACGTGGCAGTCTCGCAAGCGGCTGGAGGAACAGCGGATCGCCGAGGCGGTCGGCTACTTCGTGTCGCCCAATCCGATTACCACCTCCACCGATGCGGTGAAGGACAAGGGAGGTTCTGATGTTCGCTAGACTGGGTCGCGTGTTTCGGGCATGGATGGGTTTCTTCATTTCGCAGGCGGAAGACCCGGAAGTGATGTTGCAGGATGCCATCGAGGAGATGCGGATTACCATGCCACGTCTCAACTCCGTGCTGGTGGCGACACGCGCCACCGTCATTCGGCTTGAGGAGGAGCGGGACGCACTGCGCCGGCAGGACAAAAACCTCACCAGCGCGATTCAGGCGGCGTTGCGTGAAGGCAGCGCCGAGGCCCGCAGTGTCGCGGAGGAGGATGCCATCCAGCTGCAGCAGATTCGCATGGACCTCGAGGCAACGGAGGAACAGCTCGCGACGGCGCAGAAGGCCCACGACAGTTCGCAGATGTCGGTCGAGTCGCTCAAGCAGCGCTTGAAGGAGAAGATCGAAACGACCCAGCGCGCGCTCAAGGAGCGTCAGAAGGCGCAGGTTATGAAAAAGGCCGTCGACGCCATCGTCGAACTTCAATCCTATGGCGTGGCTGCGACGGCCGACAAGTATCTCGATCAAATCAAGCAGGAAGTCGCCGAGTCAAAGGCGGCGGTTGAAGTGGCCACCGGATCGATCGACACCAAGAGCATTGAGCGCGAGCGGACGTCGCGGCGTGTCAAGGCGGCCGGGATTCTGCAGCAGTTTGAACTCGAGATGGGACTCACCTCGCCGGTGAAAACCGCGGAGTCGACATCCACGCCGAGCGTGGGCGCGCGCGTGAACGAGAAGCAGGGGACGTAACCGTCACGATGGCGTCCTCCGATGACGAGCTCTCGACAGGGTCGATCCTGCGGGAGCTGATCGTCAATCAGTACCAGGCGATCGTGCTCGGCGGCGTGGCGCTGGCCTCGGCGCTGACCGTCAGCCCGCTGCCCATGTTGTTGTGGGCAGGGGCGGAGATGGTGCTGCTGCCCGTGCTCGATTCGGGACCGTTGCGGCGTCTGGTGAGTCGCAAGCGTCGCGCGAAGCAACGCGCGCAGGAGGCCCAGCAGCACGCGGCGCTGGTGGCGTCGTTTGACGGCGCCAACGCGCGCAGGTATCAGGCGCTTCAGGATTTGTGCGCGATGATTGAGGCCAACTACCAGAGCCTGACCGGCATCTCGCAGGCCTACCTGTCTGAACAGCGGAGCAAACTCGATCACATTCTTCAGGGCTGTGTGTCGCGCATGCTGGCCCTGCAGCGGTACGAAAAAATGCCGTTGACCCGCGATCCCGACGAACTCCGCATGGACATCGCGGCGCTCGAACATGAAATCACGGACCCCGAATTGAACGACCGCGCGCGCGCGGCGCTCGTCAAGAATCTCGAACTCAAGCGCCGGCTGCTCGACTCCTATTCGGAAGTGGGCGGCACGATGCGGGCATTGGAGTCGGAACTCGATTCGATGGCTTCGCTCCTCGAAGTGCTGCACCAGAATTCCATTTCTCTCAGGGACCCGCAGGCCATTTCCCAGGAGCTCGACACCATCGTCGAACAATCCGAGCACTCTGATCGCGTGGTGCGTGAGATGGAGGCGCTGCTGCGGTCGGACGCCGCCGGATGGTCAGTGCCCCTCGCCCCACCCGAGGACGTGACCACGCCGACACGCACGCGGCAGAAAGAGACCAGACGGTGAGTACCTCGTTTGCGCATTATCCGCAGTGGGCCCAGACGCTTGCGCACGGCATTCGCGCGCGACTGGGCAACACCTTTCTGCTGCACGGCAATACCCACGACGTCGTGGCCGTTCCACGGACGGATGCCGCTGCGGACGCCTCGGAATTTGTGCCGCTGGCGACGTTCCTTGCCGAGTGGGTGTTCGGGCAGCGTGACGTGGTCATCGAGTATCAGCGCGCCAACGGCGCCGTGTTTCGCACGCGCGAGTCACACGCGCACTTCACCGAAGCGGTGTCCATCGTCGACGCGGTCCACGGCACCTCGTTCGCGCAGTCACTACCACGAGACCCGGCCGCGTTTTGCGGGCTGCTGGATTCGTTCCTCAAACACGTGGTGCACCGCACGCCGACGCTGGGCGTTGCGATCATCCTGCCGTATGTCGAGACGTTGATCCCGGAAGGTTCGGGCGAGGCGAGCGGGGAAGATCGGGCGGTCCGCGTGTTCATCCAGAAGTGGGCTACTGACCCGGCGCTGCTTGCCGCGAACGTGACCTTTGTGCTCATCACGGAAAATCTCGCGGATATCAATTCGCGCATCGTCCGTTCGCCGCAGACCATCGAGGTTGAGGTGGAGCGGCCGGATGAGGCGGCCCGGGTGGCCTTTCTCTCCGCCATCCGTCCGGCGGAATGGTTTGCGACGCGGTCGGACCTGCCTCCCGCCCGTCTCGCCTCACTGACGTCCGGTCTGACCCGCGTGCAACTGCGTCAGATTCTGGCC
>JBKJTD010000081.1:0-2714 GCA_046590915.1 Vicinamibacterales bacterium | reverse complement strand
TCCTTGGTGAGCTCCTGGCGCAGCTTGTCGACTTCGGTGCCCTTGCGGCCGATGATGATGCCCGGACGCGAGGTGTGGATGTCGACCTTCAGCTTGTTGGCTGCGCGCTCGATGTCGATGCGCGCCACGCCCGCATGCGCGAACCGCTTCTTGAGTTCGTCACGCAGCTTCAAATCTTCGTGCAGCAGCTTGGCGTAGTCGCGATCGGCGAACCAGCGTGAGCGCCACGTCTTGTTGAAGTCGAGGCGGAATCCGTACGGATGGACTTTCTGACCCATGAGTTACTCCGTGCCCCCGGCGCTGGCCGGCGACGTCTTCTTCGCTTTTGGTGCGGTCTTGGCCGACTTGGCGGCACGCGCGCGCTGCCCGCCGGTGCCGGTGCCCGAACCCGTGCCCGTCACGCCGACCTTCTTGGCCGGTCGCTCCTGGACTCCCACCGTGAGATGCGCCGTGCGCTTCTGCACGCGAAACGCACGACCCATCGGGGCCGGGCGCACACGCTTCATGCTCGGGCCCTGATCCGCGAAGCACTCCTTCACGAACAGTCGATCCACGTCGCCGCCAAACCCTTCGGCCTGCTGCGCGTTGGCAATCGCCGACTTGAGCACCTTTTCGATGTCCTTCGCAATCTTCTTGCGCGAGAACCGCAACGTCGCCAACGCGCCGTTGACGTCCACGCCGCGAATCAAATCGAGAACCAACCCGGCCTTCTGGGCCGACGTCCGCACGTACTTGGCGGTGGCTTGTGCCTGCACCATTAGTTGCCTCCCTTGGGCGGACCCGATGCTGCCTTGTCCGCTTTGGTGGTGTGGCCCTTGAACGTGCGGGTCGGAGCGAACTCGCCGAGCTTGTGCCCGACCATGTTCTCGGTCAGATACACCGGGATGAACTTCTTCCCGTTATGCACCGCCAACGTGTGCCCGATCATCTCGGGAATCACGGTGGAGCGGCGCGACCAGGTCTTGATGACCTTCTTTTCGTTCGCCCGGTTCATCGATTCGACCTTCTCAAGAAGGGGGAGGTCGATGAAGGGGCCTTTTTTCAGTGATCTGCCCATGGTTACTTCTTCCGCCGTTCCACGATGAAAGTCTGCGTGCGCTTGTTGCGACGCGTCTTGTACCCCTTGGTCGGGATGCCCCACGGCGTGACCGGGTGACGACCACCCGAGGTCTTGCCTTCGCCACCACCCAGCGGGTGATCGACCGGGTTCATCGCGACACCACGCACGTGCGGGCGCTTGCCCAGCCAGCGGCTGCGTCCGGCCTTGCCAAGCGAGACATTCTCGTGGTCAAGATTGCCGACCTGGCCGATGGTGGCGAGGCACTCCGAATTGATGAGCCGGATTTCACCCGACGGCATCTTCAGCGACGCGTACTCGCCATCCTTGGCCACCAGTTGCACGGCCGACCCGGCCGATCGCGCAATCTGGCCGCCCTTGCCGGGCCGCAGTTCGACGTTGTGAATCATCGTGCCCAGCGGAATCAACCGCAGCTTGAGGCAGTTGCCCGGCAGGATGTCCACGCCGTCGCCCGACATGATCGGGTCGCCGACTTTGAGGCCGAGCGGATGCAGGATGTAGCGCTTTTCGCCATCCGCATAATTGATGAGCGCAATACGCGCACTCCGGTTCGGGTCGTATTCGACCGTCGCCACCTTGCCGGGAATGTTGAACTTGTCGCGCTTGAAGTCGATGACGCGATAGTTGCGCTTGTGGCCGCCACCACGCCACCAGGACGTGATCTCGCCTTTGTTGTTGCGTCCACCTGTCCGGTGCAACGGCTCAAGCAGCGGTTTGTGCGGGGTCGTCGAGGTAATCTCGTCGAACGTCTGCACGCTGTAGAACCGCCGCGCGGGCGATGTGGGCTTGTAGTTGCGAATCCCCATGATCCTTACGCCCCTTCCAGGAACTCAGGCACCTTCTCGCCAGACTTGAGCCGGACCCAGGCTTTTTTCCAGTCCGACCGCTGTCCCGAGAAACGTCCCTGGCGCTTGACCTTGCCGTGCATGATTTGTGTCCGCACAGCAGCGACCTTCGACCCGAACAGGGTCTCGACCGCGCGCCGAATATCAACCTTGGTCGCCTCTTTGGCAACCTGGAACACCACCACCGACCCGGTTTCGCGGGCGACTGTGGTCTTTTCCGTCACGAGTGGACGGCGGATGACATCTGTCGTCTTCATCCCAACACCTCCTGCCACCGCTCGACGGCCGCCTTCGTTGCGACCACCCGAACCGTGTCCATCACGTCACGCGCCGTCACGCGCCCACTGGGCACGAGGCTGATGCCGGCAATATTGCGCGCCGACTTCGTGAAATTGTCGTCAAACCGCACATCGGTCACGAGCGCCTTGCCCGTCACGCCGAGGCGCTTGAGCAGCAACGCCACGTCCTTCGTCTTCATGTCGGACGACTTCAATTCGTCCACGATGATCACGGCGCCGGCCTTGAGCTTCGACTGGATGGCGGCACGCAGCGCACCGCGCTCCACCTTCTTCGGCAGCTGATACGCGTAGCTGCGCGGCTGGGGGCCAAACACCGTGCCGCCCTTGCGCCACAGCGGCGACCGCGACGAACCCGCTTGCGCGCGTCCGGTGCCCTTCTGCTTGTAGGGCTTCTTGCCGCCGCCGCTCACGAGCGCGCGGTTTTTGGTCGCATGTGTGCCGGCGCGTTCCGACGCGTTCTGGCGGACCACCGAGGCCCAGACCAGATCGGTC